>JAXHTV010000026.1 GCA_034189865.1 Pseudomonadota bacterium
GAACAAGACTGGCAATCATGGTTTGAAAAAATACCTGGGTTCTTGGAAGTGAATTTGTGAGAGTTCTTGACGAACGACACATAGATACTCAGCACATTTCAGACTTCCTCATGCAAGCATACGATGGATTTTTAGATGTCGTCGAAATTAAACGGCCAGAAGGAGATTTACTTTTCTGGGCTCAAAGTCGAGATCACGGAAACCTCGTACCATCATCGGATCTGACTAAAGCAATAACTCAGGCATCCAGATATATATTTGAAGTGGAGCGTGAATCGAACAGTGTCAAATTCTTAGAACGAGTCGGTGGAGTGAAAACCGTGAAACCGAGAGGAATTCTGATATTTGGTCGCTCTTCTAGATGGGGCAACGATGAGCACGAAGCCTATAGGATATTGAATTCTAGTTATCACAATTTGTCGATTATGACTTACGATCAAGTCTTGGAACGAGCGAAACGGATGGTCGGACATGGCCGCTAACAAGCGCATGCAGACGGACTTGCAAAACCGCTGCGCGCTTTTGCATGCCGCTGATGCGCAAGCATAACGGGTCAGGTCTTGTCATTCGCCTTTTCCCATATCCTAACTCCACCTTATGGTTAAGCCACTGGGTGAACGAGAAGCGAGAAGCGAGAAATAAGACTCGACCCTATTACTTCCTTTGGGAGCTTACGGAACCATCTTCAATCAATGGCGGGTAGACATGGCTGTCTCGCCGGCTGTTTCCATTAAACCCCCAAACACAGTCGACACCTGCCGAGGATGCCACGGCCAACCAAGAGCGGGCCGGTTGCTTGAGCGTCGGGCCGCTTACGATACAATCGCGTGATGGGTGGGTGTTGCGAAGATCATTGTGCCATTGAGCAGCTGCGTGAGCGGCAGCGGGGCACGTTGCAAGCCGTGTTGGTGATCAATGCGGTGATGTTTCTTGTGATTGTCGCGGCCGGATTGTACGGAAGATCCACTGCACTGTTTGCCGACAGCCTGGACAATCTGGGAGATGCGCTGACTTACGGCCTGAGTCTTTATGTGGTCTCGATGGGGACGGCTGCCAAGGCCAAGGTCGCGATGTTTAAAGGCCTGCTTATTTTCTCGGCCGCGGCGCTGGTTGCCGGACAAATCGTCTACAAGTTGTTTGTTCCCAGCGTTCCGGTGTTTGAAGTCATGGGGATATTCAGCTTGGTGGGTTTGGCGGCCAATGGCACTTGCCTGGCACTGCTCTGGCGGCATCGACATGAGGACGTGAACATGTCGTCCGTCTGGGAGTGTTCCCGGAACGATATCGCCTCCAACCTGTCTGTTCTGCTTGCGGCCGGCGGGGTATGGCTGTTTGCCTCTGGTTGGCCGGATATGGTGATTGCCACGGCGTTGTTGTTGTTTCTTTTGCGTTCATCGGTGCGCGTGATTTCCTCGGCCAGGTTGGAGCTTGCAGGTGCCAGTTAACCTTCGCACCCGGGGGGAGGGGCCACACGGCACTAGCCGATCATGATCCTGATACGGGAAGCTACGCACCTTGATCTTGGCGATATTCGCGCGACCCACTTATGCGCTTTTCCGGAAGGCGAAGGGGAAATGGTCGCGGCGCTGGCCGTTAACTTGGTGGGTGAGCAGACGAACCCGAAAACCCTCTCTTTGGTGGCGGAGGCGGACGGCGAAGTCATTGGCCACATCGCCTTTAGCCCTGTCACAGTGGAAAACAACACGCGTTGTAAGGGCTATATCCTGGCGCCGCTTGGCGTTAAGCCCCAACACCAAAAGCGCCGGGTTGGGTCGCGGCTGATCAAAAGCGGCATGGACCAGTTAACAAAGATGGGCGTAAACATCCTTTTTGTTTACGGCGATCCGAGTTACTACGGCAAGTTCGGGTTCCATGCCGACACCGCGTCAAACTATTCCCCACCCTATGCGCTTCAGTATCCGTTCGGGTGGCAGGCCATTGTTCTTAACAAAGGCGCTGTTACCGGATCGGCCGCAAAGATATCGTGTGTCGATCCGCTGAACCATGCCGAGTTATGGTAGCCCCGCGCCCGAACGCATGAAAACGTGGACTACGCCCGATTATCAACAAGTCATCATTGATCAATGATCTGAACCCGACGTTGTGCTGTAGTTAAAGCGACGGGTTAGCCGGTTGCTCCGGGCGGTATCGACACCATATCGGTTTTTGAGTGCGGGCCGGAGGATTCTGCCGAAATCCGCATTGAAGGCAACGACTGGATCAAGCACCCTGGGGGACCTTCTCCATGCGAGGCTACGCGCAGCATACCGGGGGCAGGGCTTGTCGTTTGGCTTGCCCAACATCCTAACCTCACCGGATGGCTAGGCCACCGGGTGAATGAGAAGCGAGAAACAAGACTGGTCTCTATTACGTTGGCTTTCTCAATGAATAATCTTGTCCAAGGACGTAATAAGTAATGACTGTTTTGGTGTTTTACCGGGCATATGGGCAATTATTGGTGAAGGAACCCTCTGGTTCATATTTTGTTCCGGCTACAAGTGGCAGAGGTAGTTGCACAAATAGACGGTCATGTGAGTCGGCTAGGGACATGGGCCCAATACCGGCTGGAAGGTATTATTTGTATAAGTCAGAGATCAATGATCCAAATTTTCTTTGGGACGCTATTCGAAATATTACAATCGGAGACTGGGGCGACTGGCGAGTGCCCTTGCATTCAGGAAATAGTACGCTCACCTATGGTCGTGATGGGTTCTTTCTGCATGGTGGGATGTTTGAAGGTTCTGCTGGCTGTATTGATATTGGTGGCGGTTGGTTCGGAGATACAAATACCAATAGGGTATTGAAAAGCATTAGAACATCTGAGGTAAGTGAACTATGGGTGGCGTAATGCTAGGCCTGCTTGTTGTCGTTCTTGATTTTGTTTCAGGTCATTTTGTGATTGCTCCTATTTTGCCGCTTCTTACCGCATTTTTTGGTGGTCTATTTCTATTAAACAAATACCCAAAAAAGCTGATGTTCTTGTTGCAGTTCGTCTTTATTTTTCTCGGATATGGCTTGGTCAGCTTTTTCACTGGAAGTGATGCTTTTTACCATGATTTTCCAAATACAATATTTCCCGTATTGCTTGTTATTTTATTAAAGTCTTTATTCTACGCCGCAGTACTATGTTTGTCCTTAGTGGTAAGTATTGAGTATACAAAGCTAAGAAGGCATTCAAGCTGACCGCGTTACACGGGGCCGCTTAGTTTTATGTTACATGCTATGAGATCCATCCTGCTAAACATTTTGATCCTGATAGTGATGCCTGCTTATGCCGGTATAGACCTTGTTAAAGTTGATAAATCCGAGAGAAAAATGTACCTCTTGTCTGATGGTGAGGTGATTAAACAATATCGTGTTGCGTTAGGTGCCAATCCAAAAGGGCACAAGCGGCAGGAGGGTGATGAAAAAACACCTGAAGGCGAGTACATCCTCGATCATGTAAAGGAAGATTCTTCCTTTCATAGGGCTATGCATATTAGCTATCCGAATAGCGCTGACATCGCTAATGCAGATAAGCAGGGAGTTCATCCTGGTGGTTTCATCATGGTTCATGGACAACGCAATTGGCTAGGGTGGTTAGCCTTCATAGCGCAGCGTTTTAATTGGACAAACGGATGTATCGCGCTGACTAACTCCGAGATGGACGAATTTTTGCGGTTGGTCAGCGTGGGCACGAAAATTCAAATCGAGTGGTAAGCATGATCCTCCAGACTATGAAGCCATGGCAAAGGCAATGGCCGTGGTTCCGGGTATCACAAGACGGCGTGTGGTAGATGTTGCGGATAGAACTTCTCTTGCTGTAGGAAGTTACGAGGAAAAACAATTTTGGCGCGCCATTTCTGCCGATTGCAGTATTCAGGAAGGAATTGACGTGAAAAAAGCGCTTGTAGGTATCATGATTGCTGCGTTTTGTTCATCTTGTTTGGCTGGCGATAATGATGTTTTGGCTATCGCGAAATCGAACTATAATCAGAGCATTAGTGATCTCGATATCGTTGAAGCAAAATGCAAAGAAAGCGAAGTTGTTCTGGGTGAAAATACATTTTCAAATGTACCCGCAAACAACGAAGAACTAAGAGCAGCTCTAATCTACTTCAATTATAAAGCAAAGACAGCCTGTGCCGAGGCTGCGGTGAAAAACTATCTGATGTCTTCCGCAATTCTGTACTCGCTCGATATTACACAAAAAGAACACATTCTAATTGCCAATGCTCTGATAGTTGAAAGTAACGTTCAGTTATTAAAGTACAAACAATCCTATGACGCGTTGCCCGACGCGCTACGTCGCGCATTCAATAAGATCAAGGCGCTCAATAGGCCGTTTGATCTTGTAGGGACACTCAATAACATCGGTGCCAATTAGGTGCTAAGGTAAGCGCCCCCGAAAAGTAAACAGCTCATTAGTAGAGACCTTTGGCCTGATGAGCCGAGGAGGCACGGATGCGAAAGTCAAGATTCGCCGAGACGCAGATTGCCTCGATCCTGAAAGAAGCCGACGCCGGTCTGGCCGTCAACGAGGTGCGCCGTAAGCGCGGTATCAGGTCGTATAACGGGGTCAGGTCTTGTCATTTGGCTTGCCCAACATCCTAACCTCACCGGATGGCTAGGCCACCGGGTGAATGAGAAGCAAGAGATACGACTCGACCCGATCACTCCCTTTGGGGGGTACTGATCCACTTTTGCTGCCGGTCAATGGCTGGTAGAAACGAATGTTTCGCCGGCCGCCACCACCGCGCCGCGTATCAAGTCGCTCAACACAGAGCATGCCCGCTGAGGTCTTGGAAGGCCACGACGGGCGTCGCTGGTTAGATCGGCGTTATATTGTCTTGAATTCTATTGAAGGATTTATCGCATGTGGTTGCGCGCGAGCTGTGAAATGACGTTCGATATCACGGTGCCAACACCTTTTATTCTAATGCTGCGATTGCGTAGTGGGGCTCAGCAATGGGTGGCCAGTGAAGAATACAGACTCAGGCCGAGTGTCCCTGTCTACGAGTTTACTGATAGCTACGGCAATCTTTGTCAGCGGCTGATCGCTCCTCCTGGTGCTTTCGCAATATATACCTCTGCAGATGTCATGACTGCGGATCAGGTGGATCGGTCACCAGGAGCACCCTTTGTCGACATCGAGTACCTACCCGATGGTGTGCTCAGTTACCTGTTACCCAGTCGATATTGTGAATCGGACCGCTTTGGCCAGATGGCCACTTCGATCACAGCCGGTCAACAGTTGGGCTATGACCAGGTCAAGGCAATCGAGTCCTGGCTACGAGCGACCATTCGTTATGAACCCGGTAGCAGTGACATACTCGTGTCCGCGGTGGAAGTAAATTCCCGGCAGTGGGGTGTGTGCCGTGATCTTTCACACCTGGGAATTGCTTTATGTCGTAGCCTCAGTATCCCGTCGCGATTGGTTGTGGGTTATCTACATGGGCTCGAGCCTATGGATCTGCATGCCTGGTTTGAGGCCTACATTGCTGGACGTTGGTATACCTTCGATGCGACACAGGCTGAGCTAACGGGTGGGTACGTGGCAATCGGTTATGGTCGTGATGCTGCTGATGTCGCCATCTACAACCAATTTGGCCCCGCAGTGTATCCGATTACGCAGGACATTCGAGTTCAGCTTATTGAGGAGAAAAACCTCTAATCGTAACGATTCCCGGATGGAAAAATTCAACAATGCCTCTCACATTGTCGCGGCACTGCTACGCAAGTGAACTCAGGCGTTCGGTGTTACGGAGACATCACCGAATGATCAAAAAAGAGGCAAAAGGAATTGGCGCCTTAGTTGTTATTGCCGTGGCCGTGTATCGGTTTTTCTGGCTGTATGAGTAAATCGGTGCCGTCGGTCTGGGTTTTTGCGCTATTGGGGTTATTGCGGCGTTCGTGTTTTGGCATAACCACAAAGAATTCGAAAAATTGGTTCTCCACGTGCTTCATAATCGGATACCGCCGGACGAAGCACGACGCATCAAGCAGAGAATAGAGCAAGGATGTGGGGCGATTCAGTTCGAATCACCCACCAATAGACTTCACCTTGATTCCCGCTCGATCAATCCTCATTCGCTTAATCTTCGATGCCAGGGTTGTCGGACGCATTTGCAACAGGGCGGCGGCACCGTCTTTGCCAAATACTTTGCCACCAGTCTGTTTCAACGCAGATACGATATTTTCCCGTTCTTCTTTCTGCAGTTCCTGCCGGGTTTTGACATCCGCCGGTTCGATGACACGTTCTTCCATGATCGTTTCGTTAACATCGAATGCATGACGCGGCAATTGGAATACCATGCGGCCGTTGCGCGAGAGGATCACCGCGCTTTCAATCACATTCTGTAGTTCCCGAATATTGCCCGGCCAGTGATACTGGTTGAGGCGTTCCATGTCCGCTCGACTCAAACGCACTGAAGGTTTGTTGAGTTTCTGTCGCGACAACTGTAGAAAATGATTCGCCAGCAAGGGGATGTCTTCACGGCGTTCGCGCAGGGCGACGGATTCAATGGGGAACACGTTGAGGCGAAAATACAGGTCCTGCCGAAAGCTCTGGTTTCTAACTTCATCGAGCAGATTTCGATTGGTCGCGGCGATGATGCGTACATCCACTTTGCGGGTCTGGTTGTCGCCGACGCGTTCGAACTGGCCCTCCTGCAAAACACGGAGCAATTTGCCCTGAAGTTCGAGTGGGATCTCGCCCACTTCGTCTAGGAACAGGGTGCCGCCATCGGCGAGGTCAAAGCGGCCGGTGCGATCGCTCACGGCCCCGGTGAAGGCGCCTTTGATGTGACCGAAGAACTCGCTTTCGAAAAGTTCACGGGGAATCGCCGCGCAGTTGACGCGAATCAGCGGGCGTTCATGACGCTCGCTGCTTTCGTGAATGGCGCGGGCGATAAGTTCCTTGCCGGTGCCCGATTCGCCGGTGATCAATACATTGGCATCCGTCGGCGCCACCAGTTCGATCTGGTTGATGATATGTTGGATCGCCTTGCTCTTGCCGACGATTTCCTTGTAATTGTGCTCGGCACGGATTTCTTCCAGCAGGTAGGCGTTTTCCATTTCCAGGCGACGCTTAAGTTCTTCCACTTCGTGCAGCGCTGCATGCAGTTTCTTTTCCGCCTGCTTGCGTTCGCTAACATCGCGGAACACCACGACTGCGCCAACCAGTCGACCACGATCGCGAATCGGCGTACTGGTGTACTCCACTTCGATAGGCACGCCGTTCTTTCGCCAGAACACTTCGTCGTCTACCCGGTGGATGGCGCCGTCGTGAAACGCCGCGTAGATGAGACACTCGTGCGAGTGATAATCGGAACCGTCGCGGTGATGATAATGAATCATGCCGTGCGCATCTTTGCCCACCAGTTCATCCGCGGACCAGCCCAGCATGCGTTCTGCCGCCGGGTTGACGAACGTGGTCTTGCCGTCTGCGTTCACGCCATAGATGCCTTCGCCTACGGCGCTGAGCAGCAACTGGTTTTCCCGTTCGATGTCCTGAAAAATGCGTTCGATGCGTTTCCATTCGACGATACCCCGGCGCACGTATTCGCTGGCGGCGGCGGCTTCCTGCAACTGCTGGATGTTTTGTTTGTCACGCAATTGCATGATGATCAGCGCTGTACCGTGGTGCTGGTGCCGTGCGGCGCTGACTTCCACGCCCACTGTGCGTCCATCGCGATGACCGCATAGCAGTTCATTGGTCCAGCCATGCCCCCGGGCCAATACCGATTCGGTAAAGGTGATCAGCGCCGGTAGTACGAAATGAAATATCGACGTGACCTTGCTGGCGCACAATTCCGCGTGGCTGAAACCCAATAGCTCACTGGCGGCGGCATTGGCATCGACGATGCAATTTTCCAACGGATCGATCAGTACAAACGCCTCCCGTACGCTGGCCAATAACGAATCCTGCAGTACGCCGGCGGTCGCGGACACCTGCTCGGAAGTCCCGGTTTGCAGCATGCATTCACCTCTAGAACCAAAGTTCGACATTCACTTTGTGATCATTTCGCAAGGCTCGTGCCACATTACGATAATTCGTAATTCTCATTACGAGTTATCGTAATCTACGAAATTGCGTAGCTGCATCCCGCCATCAAAATAACTTCAAAACGTCCCATTAAAACAATAGTTTAACTCCGTTCCGGGCAAACTTGGTATAGGCCTTGCTACGACGGGTTATAACGACGTATCGACAACCCGCCGCCTGGTGACAGGACTGGATACGAAGCGTTAACGGTCAGGTGCTGATGCCTCGGAATGGCGCAGTGGCACCCGTTGAGTGCGAAACACTTTTTTTCACGTCAATTCCACGAGGACCTGGTAATGAGCAACAAGAGCCTAGACGATCCTTTTAACCCGGATAGCGACCTGCGCCATGGCGTCGGTTGCGGCTGTCAACAGTGTGCGTCGAATCAACCCACCTCGATGAAATCCGAAGCCGCTGCAGCGACCGAGTCTGAGGAACGCCACGGGGAAATGACGACGGACGACATCATGGATCGCGCCGTGGAAAGCGCGCTGGTGCGTGGCATCTTCGGCCACAATGAAGTATCGCGACGCAACTTCATGAAGCTGGTCGGCGGCGGTTTAGCGGCTTCCGTACTGGGCAGTATCCTGCCGCTGAATGATGTTAAAGCGGCAGTGAAAGACAAGCTCGGCAAGCCGGAAAAATCCAAACTCAAGGTCGGCTTCGTGCCCATCACCTGTGCGACACCGATCATCATGGCCCACCCCATGGGTTTCTACAGTAAGTACGGTCTGGATGTAGACGTCATCAAGACTGCCGGCTGGGCGGTGTCCCGCGACAAGTCCATCAACAAGGAATACGACGCGGCGCACATGCTGACACCGATGCCGTTGGCTATGTCCATGGGCGCCGGCTCCACCGCGATGCCGTTCATCATGCCGGCGGTTGAGAATATCAACGGCCAGGCCATTACCCTGCACAACAAGCACAAGGACAAGCGCGATCCCAAGCAATGGAAAGGCTTCAAGTTCGGTGTGCCGTTCGAATATTCCATGCATAACTTTTTGTTGCGCTACTACGTGGCGGAGCACGGACTCGATCCCGACCAAGACATCCAGATCCGTGTCGTACCGCCACCGGAAATGGTCGCCAACCTGCGCGCCGGGAACCTCGACGGTTACCTGTCACCGGATCCGTTCAACCAGCGTGCAGTGTGGGAAAAGATCGGCTTTATTCACATGCTCACCAAGGAAATTTGGGACGGGCATCCCTGCTGTGCCTTCGCCACCAGTGCCGAGTTCGCTCAGCAAATGCCGAATGCCTACGGGGCGCTTTTCAAGTCCATCGTCGATGCCACGCATTTTTCATCGAAGCAGGATAATCGCAAGGATATCGCCAAAGCGATTGCACCGAAGAACTACCTCAAC
Organism: Pseudomonadota bacterium; assembly: GCA_034189865.1. NCBI lineage: Bacteria > Pseudomonadati > Pseudomonadota > Pseudomonadota bacterium. Next base: position 9,394 of record JAXHTV010000026.1, read on the forward strand.
CAACCGGTACCGGTACTGGAACAGGTGCTCACCGGCCGGTACGCGGACGGTCTCGGCAATGTGATGAACGTGCCCGATCGCATCGACTTCGATCCCTTCCCGTGGCACTCCATGGCGGTGTGGATTCTCACGCAGATGAAACGCTGGGGATACATCAAGGGCGATGTCGACTACCAGGCGATTGCCGAGGAAGTCTACCTGGCGGCCGACTGCGGCAAGCTGATGAAAGAACTGGGTTACGAGCCGCCGAAAACCACCTATGAGAATTACACCATCATGGGCAAGGAGTTCGACTACACCCAGCCTGAACAGTATGCCAAGAGCTTTGCCATTACGAGGGCATAACTGTGCAGAACCTTCGCCTACGTGCGGCGATCCTGTCGCTGCTATTTCTCACCGTTTTTCTTGGTACCTGGGAGCTGGTCAACCAACCGCCGGAAACCAAGGAAGCGTTGACGGAATACGAGATGCTCATGGGGGGCAGCGCGCCGCACGCGCGCGTGCCCAACCCGTCCGAAATCGGCGCACTGGCCATCGAGGAGCTCAGCGATCCGTTCTATGACAAGGGGCCAAACGACAAGGGTATCGGCCTGCAATTGCTGTATTCGTTGAAGCGCGTGATGTCCGGCTACGCGTTGGCGGCCCTGGTGGCGATTCCGGTGGGTTTTCTAATCGGCATGTCGCCGTTGATGCAAAAGGCGTTGGACCCGTTTATTCAGATACTCAAACCCATTTCGCCACTGGCATGGATGCCGCTGGCTTTATTCATCCTCAAGGATTCGGAAGTGTCTTCCGTGTTCGTGATTTTTATCTGTTCCATCTGGCCCATGCTGATCAATACCGCCTTCGGTGTCAGCTCGGTGAAAAAAGATTACATCAATGTGGCACGCACCCATGAACTGAGTCGCTTGCGTACCGCCTTTCTGGTGATTCTGCCGGCGGCGGCGCCCACCATTCTCACCGGTATGCGTATTTCCATCGGCATCGCTTGGCTGGTGATCGTCGCCGCGGAAATGCTGGTGGGCGGCACCGGTGTTGGTTACTACGTGTGGAACGAGTGGAACAACCTGGACCTGACCAGTGTGGTGTTCTCCATCCTGATGATCGGCGTGGTGGGCATGATGCTCGACCTGATCCTCGCCCATGCCACCAAACTCGTGCAGTACGTGGAATAACTTATGAGCACATATTTTCTCAATGCACAGGGACTCACCAAATCGTTTCCCGCACCGCGGGGCGCCGAGCCGTTGACGGTGTTCGACAACATCAACTTCGGCGTCGACAAGGGTGAATTCGTCTGCATCATCGGTCACTCCGGTTGCGGAAAATCCACCATTCTCAACATCCTCGCCGGTCTCGATCAGGCCAGTAGCGGTGTGGTGTTAATGGAAAACAAAGAAGTCGCCGGGCCCAGCCTGGACCGCGGCGTGGTGTTCCAGAACTACAGTCTGCTGCCGTGGATATCCACGCTGAAGAACATCACCTTCGCGGTGAAATCGCGCTTTCCGAAATTCAGCAAGCAGCAGGTGCTCGACCACAGCATGAAGTACATCGAAATGGTGGGGCTGAAAGGTGCCGAACAGCGCAAACCGTCCCAGTTGTCAGGTGGCATGCGCCAGCGTGTGAGCATCGCCCGTGCCTTCGCGATCGAACCGAAACTGTTGCTACTGGATGAGCCTTTCGGCGCACTGGACGCATTGACGCGCGGCATGATCCAGGATGAGCTGGTGAATATTTGCGGCCAGACGACGCAGACCGTGTTCATGATTACCCACGATGTGGACGAAGCCATCCTGCTGGCCGATCGCATCCTGCTGATGACCAATGGTCCGCATGCCCAGATTGCCGAGTCGGTACTGATCGACATCCCCAAGCCGCGCAATCGTACCGACATCATTCATCACAAGAACTATTACCCGATCCGCAATCATATCGTCGACTTTCTGGTGAAACGTTCGAAAGAGCTGTCACACCCGGAACAACGTGAAAAGCGGGTCACCCGGACCGACAGCGGTTTGCGATATCCGCCGGAAGTGAATCCGGCCACCGGATCGGTACAGGAAGTTTCCCTTCCGCATGTGGACGAGCAGGCGGAAATTGAGACAAACGTCGTCAACTTGCAGTAAGCCTGACCAAGTTCAGCCATACAGGAGATCATTATGAGCGCTACAGCCGAAACCCTGACCACCATGCCCAACAGCATGACCAGCTCTTTGATGAGCAAACAGGAAATGACCGAGGCAATCATTACAGCGAAAATCGAAAAAGGTCTAACTTGGCAGGCGATCGCGGATGTTCTGGATGTGGGCGTTGTCTGGGTAACCTCTGCCTGCTTCGGCAAGAACAGCATGCCAAAACCGCTGGCGGACAAACTATGCGCTACCCTTGGGCTGTCCGCCGAAGTAAACACCGCACTGCAGGCGTTTCCCAACAAGGTCTGGGAAAAAGAAGTACCGCAGGACCCGGTTATTTATCGTCTCTACGAAGTTGTCGGTGTTTACGGCGAAACCATCAAGGAAGTGATCCATGAAAAATTCGGTGACGGCATCATGAGCGCCATCGATTTTTCAATGCACATCGACAAAGAAGAAAACCCTGCCGGCGACCGTGTCGTGATCACCATGAACGGTAAATTCCTACCATACAAAACCTGGTAAACAACGCTCACCGTCAAACAAAGCCGGCGTATGACTGCCGGCTTTGTTTCTGATTTCCCTCCAAATTATGCCTGGTGACAAGCAGGAAGACAGCCGGCTGGCGGCTCAAAACTGTTCATTGATTGTCGTGCCAGAATCTTTCGCGCGTGTTCTCTGGCGCTACTGACCACTGGGGGTTGTGTGCGGTTCTCCCGGATGATCTGCTCCATCGGCTCTTGTCTGGCTCGCATCCCACGGATTTCGCCGGCCCCGTTGCGCTTCAGCAGCAACCCGCCCCGGTAGTGTGTATGCTTCCGGACGCGCCGCATCGTCGATGCGGATGACTTCGCTCCATCGCTACTTGTTATCCTTAAAGAATCATTCTCGGTAGGGAAATGAAATGATGATGCACAACGCGCGACGTGTTTTGGGTTTTGCGATGGCGTTCGCCGCTATCGCTTTCGGTCCGCTCGTGTACGCAGAACAACAGTTCGAGCCCGCGGTTTGGGTGGAGCGGGGCGAGAGCACGCTGGCTCCGTTCAAAAAGCGGCTCATGGGTGCGCTGATCAAGGGGCTGGAAGACGGGCCTGAAGCGGCGGTGGAAGTCTGTCAACTGGTGGCGCCGGAGATCGCAGCGGAGCTGAGTACGGCCGGTGTGGAACTCGGCCGCACGAGTCATAAGCTCCGCAATCCACGCAACGCGCCGCAGGCATGGGTGCAGCCGTTGTTGGATGACTATGTGGCAACGCCCGGTAAAACCGAGCCGGAAGTTGTTCGATTGGATAGCGGTGCGGTCGGCTACGTTGAGCCGATCTTCGTCCAACCCATGTGCCTGGCTTGCCACGGCCGTGCGCTATCTCCTGGCGTGGCCGCCCGAATCGATGGGCATTATCCGCAAGATCAGGCCCGGGGTTTCGAAGTGGGTGACTTTCGTGGGTTGTTCTGGGTGGAGTTCACCGAACCGGCGGTGGAAAGGCCCTAGCCCTCGCCGTATAGACACCGCGTAATGCGGGTTCATGCTTACCCGTTCCCTTGTTTCTCCTCGGCACGGGCACCCATCGCGGTAACGCTCGGACGGTTTCGGCGGCCTAAAACCAGCGTGTTGCCGTCTCCGGCGCGAGGGTGGGTGTGGGTTGCATCTCGGATAGATCCGCAACGCATTGCGTGCGAAGGCCGCTGGCTTTTAGCGTGCCGATCTCCAACCTTCCACTGCGGGTCGCGGTCAGCAAACGGCCATCGCTGGACCAGTCTGCCCATTGCACGTCGTCCAGGGGGAGTAGGTCGTCGTTAATCTCCAGCCAGTAGGCGACTCGCAGCCCGTCCACCGCTTGCTCAAGCCCGAACTCGCCGCCTGCAAAGCCCCGGCTTTCGACGCATAGCCAGCCATCGTCTTTGGGGTTGGGTTTTCGCAGGCGGGCGTTTCGCCGCTCGTCCCAGAAATCTTTGTGGTGGCGCGATGGACAATCGGGGGTTTCTTCCCAACCCCGGCGGCGCTCGTTGGCGAACTGAACGACGGGAATGGGGAGGAGCGTGTAAGGGATGGGAAGCTTAATCATCTCCGCTGTGTCATCGGTGTGATCGGAAGAAAAGTAGTATCCCCGCGTCCACGTGCCACAGGTGCCGAAGGCGTGCAGGGCGCTAAGCCAGGGAAGCTTGGAGACAGCGACGTAACTCTCGCCATGTACCCAACGGGCGCTGGGTTGGTAGGCGAAATAGCTCAGCCACCGACCGTCCGGTGAAAGGTCGGATCGGCGGGGGAAAATCCGGCCCTTGAGCCAGGCCCCGGCCTGGTATCCCTTGGCCAGATCCCAACGGCCCACATGACACCAATCGCTGGGTCCGCGACGAAACACCGCAACGATCGGTGCTTCGATAGCCGGTAGGCAATAGATGCGCGGTGGAACGGGGGCTTTCATGGTTTTTCTTTTTCCCAAACGGCTCGGTTGGTGCGGGCGGTTCATCGCAACGCAATGGAATATCGCGCAATCGGTCTCCTCTATTGAGCGGCCCGAGAAACCTCTGCTTGACGAGTGATTTCCTCCGGCCGCTCGGTACTGACAAGTACACCGACGGCCGGAGGGCAAACTCATGAAACAACTTACGATCCTACTGCTGCTCATTTTCGGGCTGGGTGGGCCAGCTTTCGCGCTGGAGAAAATCCCATTCAGCCATGAACGATTCGCCGAGCTGCAAGCCCAGGGCGCCATTGTGCTCGTCGATGTCTATGCCGATTGGTGTTCCACCTGCGCCAAACAGCAAAGTGCGTTGGATGCTTGGCGAAAAGCGAATCCCGACAAGACCCTGCATGTCTTGGAGATCGATTTCGACCAGGACAAAGCGTTGGTTCGTCATTTCCGGGCGCCTCGTCAGTCGACATTGCTGCTTTACCGGGGTGAGGAGCAGTTCTGGTACAGCGTTGCCGAAAGCCGACCCGAGGTGATCGCTACGGAGTTAGACAAAGCCTTCAACTTCGAGGCAAAAAAACGGTGACGCTGGAGTTTGCGTCCCTCCCCTTGGCGGCGCTAGCGGGCGCACTGAGTATTCTCTCTCCGTGTGTCTGGCCGTTGGTGCCAGTGGTTATGGCCTCGGCGGTCACCAGCGGCCGCGCTGGCCCTTGGTTTCTTGCGCTGGGGTTGAGCGGATCTTTTGCGGTGGCCGGTACGTTTCTCACCTTGGTTCTGATCAATCTGGGCTTGAATCCCGACGCGTTTCGCTCGGTGGCTGCGCTAATGTTGTTGGTGGTCGGCGTGACGCTGCTCAGCAAACGGCTGGGCGACTGGGTCAGTGCGAAGCTTTCTCGCTTGACCAGCCGATTTTAGAGTGATGCACGGGAACAGCCCTCTGCGCTGGGGCAGATGGGCATTGGGGCGTTGCTCGGCTTGGTGTGGCTGCCTTGTGTTGGCCCCACATTGGGCGCGGCGATTGCGTTGGCATCTCTAGGGCAGGATATGCTCATGGCCTTTATTGTGATGTTCGTATTTGGTCTAGGTGCATCGGCCGTGTTGCTTTTCGCTGGTCTGGTTTCTACCCGGGCGCTTCACGCTTGGCGGCCCGGTTTGTCGATGGGCGCTACCCGCGGGAAACAAGCGCTGGGATGGCTGCTGGTTCTGCTGGGTTTTGTGGTGCTGTGGGGGTTAGATAAAACCTTGGAGGCCTTCGCGCTGGGCGTGCTTCCGGACTGGGCCACGGGAATCTAGCGGAGGCCTTGTTGGCGGACGGCCGGGCAGACGCGGGGGGACCTTGTCTGCCCGGTTGGCTCCACGGATGAATGGCAGCGGGCGTTACGCAACCGTGAACGCGGATTCGTTCGCGGTTCGACGGCCGGCCCGTAAGGCAAATACTCCGTCACCGACCAGCGCATGAGCCAGGGATGCCACGATGAGAAATGCCGGGTACTCCCATCCACCGCCGGTGCTGGTGTGTACCCATCCGTTATTGAGATGGGTGAACATCGCGACGGCCATAATCGGTATTAGCGAAAGCGAAAAGTATCGGCCGTAGAATCCCGTCAGAATCGCCAATCCGCCAACGAGCTCCAACAGGAATACGGGCCAAGCCATATAGGATGGCAACCCCTGGCTGTTTAACCAAGCGGCAAATCCGGGTAGGGTGAAAACAAACCACTTCAATCCCGCATGGGCAAGCCACATGGAACCCAATGCGATTCGGATTGCCAAAGCCCCATAGGGCGCCAGTGCCACGTCGATTCCGCGGTTGTTCATGGTCACACGCCCTCCAGAGGTAGGCCCGCTGCTTTCCAGTCGGCTTTACCCTCGACATACTCCCAAACTTGCCGATAACCCATGATCTCAAGCGCTTGAGCGGCAATACGGGAGTTCTGGCAATCCGTGCTGGCGCAATAAACAACCACGGGTTTGTTTTTGTCCGGCAGGTATTCGGGTGCGAGTCGATGGATCTGGTCATGCGGGATATTGATCGCACCCGGTAGGTGCTCGGCTTCGTAGTAACGCGCAGGTAAAGCCTCGACCAAAACCATCGGTTCTCCGGCATCAAGTTTGGACTTTAATGTATTAAGTTCAATCGGTTGGATCATGGTCTATTCTCCGGTCAGGTGTATTGTTGCTAATGCAACTAAATGCATCTTAAGTGGGTAATGTTGCGATTACAACTATTTTTTTTTAAGCTTTTTAACGATGAGCAATAAACCAAAAGAACAGACCATTGAAGTCTGGGCCCGCTTGATTCGGGCGCAAATAACGCTATTGGATAAGGTGCACGACGGCTTGAAGCAAGCAGGTCTACCGGTGTTGGCGTGGTATGACGTACTTCTCGAGCTGCATCGCGTGGGCGAGGCGGGGCTTCGTCAATTTGAGATCGTCGATAAACTGCTGCTACCGAAACACAACCTTTCCCGACTATTGGATCGATTGGAGAACGAGTCTTTGGTGTCTCGTCGACGGAGTGACTTGGATGGACGAGGTCAGGTTGTTCACATCACTGACCACGGAACCGAACTATTGCGGAAAATGTGGCCGGTGTATGGCCGGGTGATTCGTAAAGAATTCGAGGCCAAACTCACGTCGGAAGAAATTTCCGCCTTGGGCAAGATCCTGAGTAAACTATTGGTTTGATTTCAGGGGCTTCGGTCCCATCCATTGATCGGTACACAAGCTTCCCGACCGCGATGAACACACAGTTGAGTTTCAGCGCGGGCATGGCGCTGTTTGGCGCAATGTTCGTTTTGGCCGCCATACCCAGCGTGAGTGTGCTGGCCGTCTCGGCCCGATCCGCCGCCTCGGGGTTTACCCATGGTGCGTTGACCACCCTGGGTATTGTGGTTGGCGATATCGTGTTTATTCTGATTGCCATTTTCGGCTTGTCATTACTGGCCGATCGAATGGGGCAATTCTTTGTTCTGGTGAAATATCTCGGCGGTGCCTACCTGGTTTGGCTGGGACTGACGTTGTTGCGGTCGAAAGCAGCCGATGCGGTGGTGGAAGGGACCGTCCAAGCGTCCTTGTCGTCCAGCTTTCTATCCGGCCTTTTTATCACCCTGGGGGATCAAAAGGCCGTTCTGTTCTACTTCGGTTTTTTCCCGGCGTTTATCGATCTTTCGGCCGTGACGGTTCTCGATGCCGCCATCGTCATGATCATCGCGAGTGTCGCGATCGGTGTGGTGAAGCTCGCCTACGCGCTCGTTGCAGATCGCTCCGGTGTGTTACTGGCCGGCGGGGGAAGTCGGCGTATCAAAATGGCCGCTGGCGTTATGATGATGGCCGTGGGCGTTGTTTTGATTCTGCGTGCTTGACGTACCGGGTGCATTCCTATGCCGTCGTGGAAATGCAATACACACTGCCCACCGATACATACGGCGAGGGTTCGGTTTCCATCGCCAATCAAAGAAACGCCGTGTCTCTATACGCGCGGTGCGCATCACCTGGAGGAATTCAAGGCCGCGTATCCGGTCTACAAGACGGGCACGGGATGTATTAATCTCCGGGAGAAAGTCGATACTCCGCTTGAGGCGATCGCGGCGGTGATTCGACACGCCATGAAATACCCCACGGGCCATTAGGTCAGGTTAGACAGACCCGTCGCGGGTGTCGGGCGTGGCCCCTGGCGATTCTGCCTTTTGGAGACGAGTCAAATGTCGATGAGCATTCGCAAAGGGCGGTGCCATTGTGGCGCGGTTGAGTTTGAAGTCGTGATTCCGGGCGATTTCGGTGAACTGCGCCGGTGCAACTGTTCTTTGTGTCGCAAAAGAGGGGTGGTGATGGCCAGTGTGCCGCTGGAACACTTCCGGGTGACGCAGGGCGCGGATCAGTTGACCTTGTATCAGTGGAACACCCGCGTAGCGGAACACTATTTTTGCAAGACATGCGGTATATACACGCATCACAAGAGACGCAGCGTACCAACCGAGTTCGCTTATAACGTGGCCTGTATGGACGGCGTCGGCATGATTGACGAGTCAAAAATCGTCATCCTCGATGGCCAGGCGAGTCCACGGGTGGACTCGCGGTGAGTTACGCCGATACCGTGTTTTTCCCAATTGTGGCAGCCGGGCGGTTGGGCCATGAATGTCGTTGACGCAACCGAAAAAGACCTGCCTCGCGTGCGCGCACTGTTTCGCGAGTATCAGCGATCGCTGGACGTGGATTTGTGTTTTCAGGGTTTCGAGCAGGAGTTGGCGTCGTTGCCCGGCGCTTACGCGCCGCCACGGGGGTTCATTCTGCTCGCAGTGAATGACGGGGATGCCGTGGGTTGTGTCGGCGTGCGTCCCCTAACCACCGACGAAGCCGAGCTTAAGCGTCTATATGTCCAGCCGCAGTCTCGAGGCCAGCGGGTCGGGAAGACCCTGTTCCTCGCGGCGATGTCGAAAGCCGAAGCTTTAGGGTATGGCTGGATTGTGCTGGACACGCTGACCTCGATGCACGAGGCCCGGTCGCTTTACCTCGGCTACGGCTTTGAACGTATACCCACCTACGATCCGAACCCGGAAGAGTCCGTGGAATACTACCGCTATCAGTTTGTCTCATCGTAGCGACCGTTCGAGTTGTGGCGCGCTGCTCCGCACGGTTTTGTTGTGCGACGGAGTTGGCTGGGATGAGCGTGCCCACCCCAGCCAATTTGTGGCGAATTTTCGATTTACACGTCCAGAACGGCATTAATCGGCCTTGGCGAGTTGGGACGAATAATCTCTTGCTTCCCATCTGGGCGGCGAAAGGCTTTCCTCCCCGAAGCGCTTGGGGCCGGCCGCACCCACGGTATCGGGAAACCACAGGCTGGCCGTTAGCGAGATATCGAGCTTGCCCACCGGAAATCCTCGCGCATCCACGCCAATTCGAGGGGCGGCGCCCGGGAAATCTTCCCACTCGGTGGTGGCTTTTGGATCGTCTTGGTAGAGCAGGCGCAAGTCTTCGGGCCAACCGGGTGGGATGTCGAAGCGCGCGAAAATATCCCAACCCAACTGGCTATCCATCCACAGCCAATTCTTCTCGTGAGATATGGTCGCGGTCCGCTCCAGTTCGCTCATTTCACCATCGACAATGGCGTAGCCGTCCGGGTTTCGACTGCCTGCGGCATTGACGTGTCCACCCTGAATATCGTTGAAATCGAGCGCCAGAACGAATCGCGGTTCGTTCAGTACGCGCGTCAGTATCTCCCCGCCCGGTATGTGAATGGATACCGGCAGAACGAGGCCTTGGTCGTAGATCGTGACCTGGGTCAGAATATTAAACACGGGAATACCGGCGGCGATGATGCGCATCTTAAGTAACCCAGTGGCTCGCACGGGGCCATCGTTCACGAAGATCAATTCGGGCCGGATATTGTTCAGGGTGTTGAAACGCAGTTTGGGCCACCGGGTAAAGACGCCCGTTTCCAGCTCGCCATAGATGGCATCCAGAACCCGCTTGTCCTGACGAGGCCCCACTTTGGCGCGAAAATCCTGGAAGTCGAGGAAATTCGAGGGGTCGGTTCGAAACCAGTAGTAGGTATTGTCGGAGATGCCCGTCTCGGCATCGAACGAGACGTAGTCCGCCGAATTTCGCCGCTCATCACCCTCTACCAGATAGGCGTAACGCGCCTTGCCCTGGTGCTCGAATACCAGCTCCCGGAGGATTTCACCCTGAACTTCGCCGTGTCGTCCGGCATCGTAGGGCTCGTAACCGGTATCGCGATACATGAATACCAGCTCATCGTCCTCATCGATTTGCTCATACGTTCCAGCCAAGTCGTTCGGGGAGACATCCGGCAGCCAAACCCAGCCTTTGTGATCCAGTTCGTCGATTTGAAACGGAATCGGCATCATGCGTTCACCGCGGACCACCATGACGGACACTTCGTTTACCTGCCGCCCGATCAAGTCCGGCACGTCTTCGCCCTTGACGACCACGGGGTGTAAGTAGGCGTAGTGGCTCAGGTCCAGCCGTTCGATTGCCTTCGCGAGTTGCTCGGGGGTCAAGGCCCGCAGTAGCGGGATGTTGTTGACCAAATAGGTCGGGTCATCGCGGAATGCCGCGACTGCTAGGTCGAGTGTTGCTTGATCGACGTTCCCGTAGCTCGGCGTATTTGCGTTGAGCGAAATCGGTCCAGTGAGTGTGATCAGCGCCACGCCGCAACTGGCTGTCCAACATCGTCGACGCCACCGTCGTATCTGTGATCCCATCTTTCTCTCCTCCGTAAGATATTTCCTTATTGCGCCCTTTCCTCGGGCTGGCCGTATGCGTGGATGGCTCCATCACGCATCTTCGAGAAGCATAGGCCACAATTGGCACAATGCCCGCGTGTTATCCGGGAATTTTCACTTACGATTCAGGGAGTTTTATACGAAGGTGGGAAGCGTGATCGCGCTGCGTCTAGACACTCAAAGGTGTGGGGCTCGGCTTATTCTTCCAGCCAAACGACAGCGGCCTCAAGGTCGGTAAACAGGCGGACGTTATAGCCGGCGTTTCGCATCACCGTTTCGGGAAAGTCGTGGGAATGATCGTCCGGGGAAACGAGCACCGCAGAGCGGACGTCCCGCTGGAGCCGCATATCGGGCATATCTTCGTAGGCATAGTCGTAGTTGTCGAAGGTGGATTCAATATTGGGAGCGCGACGGAGATCGAATAGAAAGCGTTTGATGTTCTTTTCCCGGCTCAGTCGATCCACGTCCAGCGAGTAGTCTCGAGCGATTTCCTTGGTGATCGGAACATCGACCCGGCAGATGATATAGTTCCCGTTGCCCGAGATTGATATGTCGTAGTTTGTTGAGCACCTTAGCGCCACTAAACTCTTCCTTTCGAATCACTTATTGTCGAACGACACGGCCGGGGTTGGGCAATCGGCGCTATGTTTGGAAACAACATAGAACATTGATGAACTGACGATTGGGCGAACTCCCGACGTGAGGTCCCGTTACCGAAAACCGGGGTAGTGTTATGTCTCGCAAGTGTCGTTGTTTTCAGGTTCCGCTTGTTTTTGTTGGACTGATGTTCTTACTAGCGTGTTCCGCGATAAGTTCTGCCGGACATTATGACACCTCACGGGGGATTTTTTCACGGGGCGAGCAACGTTTTACGATCTCGGTGGACGGAATAGACCGAGAATACGTGGTCCATATTCCCCCCGCTTACATACCGGAACGACAGTGGCCATTGGTGATGATGTTTCACGGCGGCGGTGGCCGGGCGAAGACCGATATACGCCACAGCGGTTGGCCCGAAAAAGCCGATGAAGCTGGTTTTATAGTCGTTTTCCCGGAAGGTACCGGCCCCCGTCCTTCGCGTCCCGGACGTTTTCTGACCAACCCTCAAACGTGGAACGACGGATCCAGTCGGCCGACTGTGGGTGCGGCTGAACGGAATGTTTCGGATGTTCAGTTCGTTGTCGCGATGTTGCAAGAACTGAAATCGCAGTTCAGCGTCGACGAGCGTCGAGTTTACGCCACCGGGTTCTCCAATGGGGCTTCCATGTCGTTTCGCTTGGCACGAGAGCGCTCCATGGATTTTGCCGCCATTGCCCCGGTTGCCGGAACCGACTGGCTGGTGGATGTTACGCCGTCCCGCTCGGTTCCTGTTTTGTACATCACCGGTACGGCTGATCCACTGAACCCACTGGAAGGTGGCGAGGTATTCATCGGGTCGGGGTCTTACGGCGTCAAACCGGCCATTGAAGCGATGATGGATCAGTGGGTTCAAATTCATGGCTGCGGGGACGAGCCCACGGAAGAATACGACCACGAGGGGAGCCGTCGCCTGACCTACGGATGTTCCGGCAATCCCAATGCGGTTGGTTTGTATTTGTTGGAGGGACATGGCCACCACTGGCCGGGAAGTCGCACGCTTCTTCCCCGGCGGCTAGCGGGCGACAACACCACCAGCGTCGAGGCAGCAGAGGTAATCTGGGAATTTTTTGAGACGCAGAGCTTGCCGGCGGAGTGACCGCCAACAATGCTAAAAATGCCTCCGCGCCGGGCCCCACACGATCGGAATGGCCGGCCGAGGTGAAAGCCATGGGCACCATGTCTATTCGACAGATTTAATATAAATTTCAATCAAATAAGAATGTTATCTCGATAAATTCTAATTTCTGCGTCTGCCGCGATGGGTGGTGATTCAGACCGCTGTGCCTTGGAGCTGAAGACGGCTCACCGGGCTATCCCCAGGCGGCCGCGATCATAGGTCGGTCCCGGGCGATGGTGAGGTGGTGGAGCTGAACAAGCTCAGTGGTAACGTCGCATGGCCAAACATCCAGTAGTCGGCGGCCCCTGAGCTTTTGAGTTCGACCGCTGCCAGATGGACGCAATTGGTTACCCGGCCGGGTGGCGGGTCGTCTCCCACACCCATATTGGTGTGACCGAATCCAGCTGGATGAAAATCGTAACGGTCCTTGAACCAGACATCGACGGTGCCGCCTGCTCGGTCGACTTGGTAGTCCACCCGGTCGATTCCGCCGAATGCGAGCAGGAAATTCTCGTCGCTGTAGTTGTATTGGTGAATGAAAACCTGTCCCCGATCGGCGACACCGATCGCCCCGGCGACCACACCGCGGGCGCCGGCATCGGTATTCATGAGATCGTCCAGATTCGAGTGTTCGACGTAATCCGCTCCTCCGCCCGACAGATAATGGTCCAAATGCGCAATCGCCAGGGGTTTGCCGGACATCTCGATGCTTCTGGCAGCGGCGAGTACGTTGGCGGGAGACATCACCGCGCAGGCACATTCCGATTTTCCACGCTCGGTGGTGCCCACGGGGATCGGTACCTGTGGCAGGGGGGCGGGGGGTGTTACTGTGGTGGTCTCGCGCGCGCAGACCACCGCGGCATTGGCTTGAACCGCGGCCCAATTTCCCTGCGCCGGATGATTGTGAGCCGGTCGGCCGGGTACGTAGGGATCCGGTGGCGGGGCGGGATTGGGAACCCGGTTGATACGTTCTCCGTGAGCGGCTTGCTGCACGACGTGGGTGAGTTCGTGGGCCAATAGGTGCCGGCCGGATCCGGAGCCGGCGTCAAACTCCCCGCGGCCGAAATAGATATCCGTGCCGTGGGTAAACGCCCGTGCATGCAGGGCATGGTTCATCGCTTCCGCGCGCCGGTCGGTATGAATGCGGACGTTGCCGAAGTCAGCACCCATGGCCAGGCTCATCTCGTCGCGCGCTTTCGCTGGCAGAGGCTTGCCGGTGCCTTGGGTGCGGCGGATCTGAGCCTCGAGGTTCGGGCTGACTTCGGAGGTGTGAGATGCGTTGTGGCCGAGGGCGGTTTGATCGGGGGCGTTTTTATCAGCCGACTCAAGAATGGAATTAACTTGGCGGCGCTGCTCAACGCCCGGCAGACGGGTTGCCGCCCCGGGATTCGGGGTTCGGGTGTGCGCCAATTTGGGTCGGTGGACAAAGGCGTGAGTGCTCACCGTAAATTTGCCCCTTGCTCGATCGGAATGTGACCGTAATTGCTGCATTGTAGGTGTTCATTTGCAGGCCGAAAAGATGTTCCAAAAAACGGTTTTTTCTCGTGGGCTTTCCCCTGCGTGTTGGGTGCTCCCGGATAGAAGAAATTTGTGTGTGACGGCGGTGGGTTATCAACGTCCGGCCGATGGTGTTAGTCGGATGACATTGCCGTTGACATCGGCGGATTTAGGCTGACAATACCGCCCCACGGGTCAGATGCTAACGTTCGGCTTTTTCCCGGCGTTGATACTGTTAGCCACTTTCGGTGCGTGAAAAATGGGACATACAGTTTATCGTCCAGCCTGGCTGATCCTGTGTGCGGTATTGCTTTGTGCCGCAGGAATGGGCCTGGCGACAGCGCGAGATGACAATACCAACGCGCGTAGAGTGTCACTCGCCGAGGCACGCGCTCAAGTTGTTCGCGAGCAGGAGGAGCTTGCGCGACGGATTACCTCGCTGGAAGCGATCAACTCGCCGACAGAGGATCAAAAGACTGACCTGTCGTGGCTGCTGTTGGCTCGAGATTACATTCAAAAGAGCGTGACGTCCGTCGACCGCACGCTGGATTTCCTTCAAACCATCCAGGCGGCACCCACACAGCTACGCGCCATCGAAACTGCGCTGGCAGCACCTATCCCCGAAGACGCCGTCGATTTCGATTCCACATCGCCTTTGGATCGCGTGGCGTCCGAATTGGAGACGCGGCGTGAAAAGCTGGAAGCTGCACGGCGGACACGCGCTGAGTTAGAGGCCGAGACGACCCGGCGTTATGATCGGCAAAACAAGATTTCGGACGAGGTCGCCACGGCCCGTCGCCGGCTTGATGAGATCAACGACATGTTGCCGGTAGCGGCCGAAATTTCGGGTCAAATGCGAACCGATGCTCGCACTTGGGCGTTGTGGGCAGAGCAGCTTTATCTCCGACACTTTTTGGATGAGTTGGATCAAGAGTCCAAAAGCTACGATGTCCGGCGCGAGCTGTTGCGTTCCAGGCGGCAGTTGGCCGAGCGAGAGTTGCTGATTGCGGATCAGCGATTCAAACACATGGAGCAACTGGCGAATCGTTTGCGGACGGAGGCTGGCCTTGAGGTCATGCAGGCGGCTGGTGCGGCCAGCGAGGCGGCCGCCAATGCCCACCCGTTGGTCCGCGAGATCCTGTTTGAGAACCAGCAATTGGCCACGGAAATGGCTGATGTGCTGGCCATCAGTGCCCAGCGCAGCTTGGATAAACAGTCGCTCGATGCGCGGCTGAACGCGGTACAGCGCAACTTCGAGAGTACCAAGGAAAAGGTGGCCCAGATCGGGTTGACCGATGCGATCGGCCTGAAGCTCCGAAATGACCTGAACCAACTCCCCGATCTTCGTCGTTTCACTGTTCAACTCAAGCACAGTCGGGAAGAAATCAATCGGGTTCAGCTCCGACGCATGGAATTGGAAGACCGCTTGTTGGGGCTGGTGGATTTGAAGCGTGTCGCGCGGGACCGGGTTGAGAACGCCGGCGAGCGGATTCCCGATGACCAGAGGGAGCAGCTGATTGCCAGCGTCTACGAGACTCTCACTGAGCAGAAAGAGCGCTATCTCAACGAGTTGATTCGGGCATACGATATTCTGTTTGAAAAATATCTGTATCCCATGATGGAAGCGGAGCGTCGCTTCGTTGAGGTGGTGGAGCAGTACAAAGCATTTATTGATTCACGCGTTTTATGGATTCAAAGCGCACCCCCATTGTCGCTCCAAGACTTTGGCCGTGGAAATCGAGGCTTGTCCTGGCTAGCCGAGGGATCGTCTTGGCAACGCGTGTTCGACGGCGTGCAATCCGATGTTCAGCAACAACCCGTGACAGTGATCGCGCCGTTCGTGTTGGTGTTGATGTTGTTCGCGGGTCGCGGAAGATTTAGAAAAACTCTGGTGCAACTCGGTGATGCCAAAACGAAGGCGGACGAGGGGAGAATTGTCGATACCCTGCGCGCGTTGGCCGTGACCGTTTTCCTGGCCGCTCCGTGGCCTGTCCTGATCTATGTGGTGGCCTGGCATATCAAAGAGGCGGGTGAGGATCCGATCTTTGCCGGGGCGCTTTCGTCGGGCCTAACGGCGGTCGCAGAGCTACTGTTCGCCGGCCTTTTGTTACGTCGGTTGGGTGAGCGGCACGGCGTGGGCGAAGGCCATTTTCAATGGCGTCGCAGCAGCTTGGATTTGGTGAGAAAGCAGCTCATTCGGTTTCTTCCATTCGCGTTGCCTTTGGTATTCGTCGTCGCAGTGGTGTTGGAACAACCGACCCAGTCTTACCGGGATTCTTTGGGTCGTTACGCATTCGTCTTGTTGATGATCGGCGTTGCCGGTTTGGTCTTTCGCCTTTTGCATCCGCGACGCGGATTGCCGCGGTATTATCTTGAAACGCATGCCGGCAGCTGGGTGGATCGCCTCAGTAGCATTTGGTTTCTTGGTGTTTTGCTCGTTCCGGCTGGTTTGGCGTTTGCGTCGGCCGGGGGGTATGCGTACACGGCGGTGCAACTTGCCTTGTATTGGAAGGCGACGTTTTGGCTGCTTTTAGCCGTGTCCATTGGTCGGGCGATGCTGCTTCGTTGGTTGAATATCGAAGAGCGAAAACTGGCCGTGGAACAGTGGCGTAAACGCATGCAGTCGGAAGAGGGCGGAAGCATCATCGCTCCCGGCGACGCCGAACGGCACGGCACCGCAGAGCCGGAGCTCAACCTTACCCACGTCAGTACGCAGACGGTCAGGCTGCTCAACAGCGTAGTGCTTTTGACGATTGCAGTGGGCGTCGTTTTTATCTGGTCAGAGGTGTTTCCGGCTTTCAAGTTACTGAACGACGTCGTGTTGTGGAGTTCCAGTTTTGTCATCTCGCAGGACGGCACGGATGTCACGAGTTACGTACCTATCACGCTAGCGAGCGTGCTAACCGCGCTGCTCATTTTGGGCATGACGGTTTTTATCAGTCGGAATATTCCCGGTTTGCTGGAAATCGCCATTTTGCAGCGGTTACCGTTTACTCCCAGTGCCCGCTATGCCGTGACGACCATTGTCCGCTATGTGCTGGTGATTGTGGGTTTGGCACTGGCTTTTGGCGCCATTGGTATCGGCTGGTCCAAGTTACATTGGCTGATTGCCGCCATCACCGTGGGCCTGGGCTTTGGTTTGCAGGAAATTTTCGCCAACTTCGTCTCCGGCATCATCATTCTCTTCGAGCAGCCCGTGCGTGTGGGTGACGCGGTGACCGTTGGCAACATCAGCGGGAAAATCGCGCGAATTCAAATGCGTGCCACTACTATCACCGATTGGGACCGCAAAGAGCTGATCATTCCCAATAAGGAGTTCGTGACCGGACAAATTGTCAATTGGTCGCTGTCCGACACGATTTTGCGGATTGTGATTTCGGTTGGCATCGCCTACGGATCTGATACACAAAAGGCAAACGATATCCTGCTCGATGTGGCAAAGACGAATTCGAATGTGTTGCAAGAACCGCCGCCCTCGGCCTTTTTTGCCCGCTTCGGCGAGAGTTCGCTGGATTTTGAACTGCGAGTTTTCATTCCCACTCCCGATGTGTTGCTGGACACGCGACATCAACTGCTGATGGAAATCGACCGGAAATTCCGTGAGGCGAAGATCGAAATCGCTTTCCCGCAGCGGGATATTCATATCCGACATATACCCAAAGGAGCGGGCGGTGATGTCGTTCTCGATTCCCCATCGTGAGTGCGCTCGGTTGCCGCGACGTCGCGCTTGTGCGTATGCAACCACTCGCTGCGGTGAAGTATGTGGGAAAGCCGTAAATTAGGCGCTTTCGAAGGTCGGGGGCGCCTGCGTACGCGTTTTTTCGGTCGGGATTAATCGGCATTGATGCGAAAATTCATTCTGGTTTGCGATCTCGCATCCGCATGCTCTCCGACGCCCGGACCGGCAAGTGTCACCCACACTACAGCGGGGTTTTGATTTCTCGCTGAGGCATAGTGATAATCCGGTTGCAACTAACCCGTAACTTTTCCTTGATTCCAGTTTCCGGAATTGCGTTTTTCCTATCGTTTCCGCATTCGAAGTGCTGGGTTTGAGCAACGGATGTTTATTGCTAGCTGCTCTAGGATTGGGCTGGTTCCACTTAACAATAAAGATATTTGGGGTGCGCTGTGGAATTGCTGGTGGTCTTGTTTGTACTAACGAGCGTCGCGGCAGCCGCGGGTGCCGTGAGCGGAGTTCTTTCCATCTTTCGACTAAGAACTCTCAATAACCGGCTGCAACGGATTGAGCGTGAGCTAGCCGAGTTTTCCCGCCCTGTCACGCCGGCGACACCCACCGAGTTGACAAGCGCCCGGGCTCAGGGCGACAGGTCTGAAGACACGAGAACGTCTCCACCGGTAGGGCAGGAGGTACCGACTTTTGTCTCTCGGTCGGTTCTGCCCACGGAGGAGGTTGGCACGGCCGACACCGAGGCGACAATACCCGTTACGGCGAGTGTCGACACCGTTGTGCATCTGCAAACTCGCTGGATGATCTGGTTGGGTGGGCTATGCGTCGCTCTTGCGGGGGTATTCCTTGCCCGATACTCGATCGAAATGGGGCTAATAGGGCCGAAGGCCCGCCTAAGCCTTGGTGTACTGATGGGGTTCGCGTTGTATGTCGGCGCCGAATGGCTTCGGCGTAAAACCGAAGAGTCCCACCCTGCGTTTGCAGCCATGGCCGGCGGTGGCAGTATCACTCTATTCGCAGTCTTACTGGCGGCATTGCACCTGTACGCATTTCTCAGCCCCG
Organism: Pseudomonadota bacterium; assembly: GCA_034189865.1. NCBI lineage: Bacteria > Pseudomonadati > Pseudomonadota > Pseudomonadota bacterium. The sequence goes on from JAXHTV010000026.1 coordinate 28,185, forward strand.
CCGTCACCTTCGGGTTGCTGGCCCTGGTGGCCCTGGCGACGATGAGTCTGGCTCACATTTACGGTGCGGTATTGGCGGTCATCGGCATTCTAGGCGCTTACGTGGTACCGCTCCTGGTAGCCGGCGATGTGGACCACATCAATTTTTCTCTGGGTTACAGCCTGGTAATCAGCGCGAGTGCATTATTGCTAATGCGCTCCGTGTATCGGCCTTGGCTTTGGTGGGGATTTCTGGCGGGTGCTCTCGGTTGGTGGGCGATTTCGATGGCTACCGACATGGCTGATGGCGTTCGCGTTTGGTATCTCGCGGGGCTCGGCTACTTGGTGCTGGCTCTACCAACCTTTGACTGGAGTTTATCGCGATCGGAGACGGTTACTGTGAACCGATACCTTGAGTTGCTTCGAAATATCGTACGCGAGCCGGCCAAGAACCATCTCCCCCTGTGCTTTCTCTTGCTGATATCGGCCCAGGCGGTGTCCGTGATCGTAGAGCGGAATTTGGATGGAGCAATCGTGCACTATAGTCCGCTGCTGCTACTCCTACTGCACTCAGGTCGGCGCCGTGAATCCCTGAGTGCCATGCCCTGGCTATTGGTTGTGCTGCAAATCATCGCCATCGTTTTGGCCCAGGTGGTGGTGGTGGATGGAAGGTTTCTGCTTGTGCAACTCCAGCAAGCTGATGCCAAGCACCTGTTCGAGTACGCGGCTGCGACGAGTATGATTTTGGCGTTTTTCTCCCTGAGAAACGCTACGCAATGTCGATTCGCCGCGCTGTGGAATTCCCTTTTGACCGTGGGCCCCCTGTTGCTGGTGGCAATGGTTTACGCTTTAACTGAGCGATTTTCCGTCGATTGGCGGTGGGGGATTACTACCGGCATCCTGGGTGTGGCGTACGTCGGTATAGCAGCAGGGGCGCGCAAAAAGCGTTCAGTGGAGTCCTTGGTGGTATGGCTTTTCTTCGGCGGTCACTTCGCGTTGTCTTTGGCGGCAATGATGGTGAGCCGGAATGCCAGCCTCACGCTAGTGTTCGCAGTGCAGATGATCTCCGTCAGCTGGATCATCACGCGGTTTCGCTTACCCGAGCTTGGCTGGGTGTTGAAAATTCTGGTGGCGTTGGTTGTTTTCCGCCTTTCCTTCAACCCGTGGATTATCGGCTACCCAACGGACGTGCACTGGTCGCTGTGGACTTTCGGCGGGGCAACATTGTGTTGCCTGGCCGCTGCTCGGCTGCTGAGGGTATACCCCCACTTGTCGAAGTGGACCGAGGCCGCTGCAATGCACCTGCTGGTGTTGACCTTGTGGTCGGAAACTCGCTACTGGCTTTACGACGGTGCTGTGTTTACACCTCGGTTCACGGCTCTCGAGGCGGGCCTTTACATGGTTATGTTCGGCGCGGTGGGACTCGCTTACTATCGGCGCAGCTTAGTTAGTCAACATCTGCAAGGCTTCTGCCAATTATTCTCGCGGGTGCTAATTTCGCTCGCCTTACTTAATTACGTAATCATTTTGGGGGCCACTGTCCTCAACCTGGAATGGGTATGGGGAGAGGTTAGCCGGACCCCCGTCGCCAATTTAATCCTGCTGCTATTCGGTATGCCGTTGTTTCTTGGCGGCATGACCGCGTTAGTTTATCAGCCGCGATTTTATCGGGCGGCGCTGGTCTTCAGCGGTGTTGCCGCTTTCGTCTTTATCTCTCTGGAGATTCGGCACCTGTGGCAGGGAAGTATTCGCATGGATAGTCCGGCGGGTGATGGCGAGCTGTACACCTATTCGGCGGTATGGTTGTGCATGGCCGTAGCTACCATACTCGGTGGCGCTTGGTATTTCGGGCACGGTTGTTACCGGGCCGGCATGGTCCTACTGGTATTGGTGATCGCGAAAATATTCCTTGTGGACATGTCGGACTTGCAAGGGCTTCTCAGAGTGGCGTCGTTCTTGGGATTGGGTCTGGGCCTGCTGGGCATTTCATATCTCTATCAACAAATACGACGCATGCAGGCACGAGAATGACTCCTCTGATCCCTATCGAAGTTCGGTAGTCGGCGCTATCGACTGGCGGTCCCCGGACATCTGGATGATTCCACAACGCGACCGGTACACCATTGCGCAAACCCCGCTTAGTGCCAACTATTGAGTGAAAAGCGGCGTGAGTCGGCAACGGAGAAAGGAATTGAGGGTGGATTTCGAATGATCGACCACGGCAAGATGGCGTACCGACAAAGCCGGGGATTGTCGCATGAGGAAATATACAGCGGTTATTGTTGCTGCACGTCGCCTCGTCGTGGGACGGATGGGATTCCGGCGGGGGTGACTTGGTTGGGGAAAATTGTGCATTCGTCGGGCCCCGCTTTACCTTTGCTCATCTCGTGCCGATATCACTCTCGTTAAGGTTCACTTCCAGGAGCCCACTGTGCGTCGCTTGCTGATCGTGTTCAGTCTGTTCTTTGCGCTTCAGGCCAATGCGCAACTCGTGATCCAGGATTTCCCGCTGCTTACGCAGGCTCCTGGCCAGTGTCTGGCTACCAGCGCTTTCTTGATCCAGAGCCATTTTGCTAGCGTGCCCGGCGCACCGACCGTCCTGTACGTCGATGGCGACATGCAGATATCACGCGATGACGTCGAGCAGTGGACCGACGGGCTGGCACTGCCACATCGCCCGTCGCTGCGGACCCTGGCCGAGCGGCTGAAGACGTTACGCGTGCCGGACGGTCATCAGGCGTTTGACCTCGCCCTGATGTCTAAGGCGGTGAGTGGGCGTTCTTGGAAGAGCGTACGACAGCGTCGAAGCCGCCTCACCGCGATCGATGAGTACCTTGATCAGGGCCGACCGGTGGTGATTCATTTGGATAGGCCGTGGCGAGTCGCCGGACACTACATCACTTTAATCGGCTATGAGGACCTGCCGGATGGGCGCGTCTATCACTACGCCGATACCTCAGACGCGGGTGCCGGTATCAAAACGACCCCCGCATCTGATTTGAGCGCGACGCACTACTGGTATCGTGGTAGCAGCGGCCTGCCGGCCCGCTGGAACGGGCGCTATCTGGCCGTCTGGGCACGCTAGGTCAGGATCGCCGCTCGGCTAACTTGATGGCAATGATCCGCCGGAGGGCGGCGCGCTCCAGTGGCAATTGCTGGGGCAGATAGCGGGCATTGACCTCGATTGCGATTCGCAGCGCCTCGTATACATCTTCCCGCTCGGCGACTACGCCGGCCAGCCACCGGCTGTTGACGTAGGCAACCCGGCCAGCGAAGTAGAACGCCGCCGCAGAGGCACCAACGGCCGTCGCAACCGGCCCGAAATTACTCAGGGGCAGCGGGTCGATGGCGTAGCGCTGGAACGCATAGTCAGCGCCGGCCTCGGCGATTGCGGCGAGTGCGGCGGCGTCCAACTCGCCGGTCGCTTGCAGTTCAAGTGCCGCTTGTCTCACTTCGCTCGATAGAAGTTCCTCGATGGGTGCCGCGAGCGCTCGCACCCGTTCCATGGCCGGCCGATTGATGTGCGTATCCATCAGCGGGTTTGGCATCAGACCGTTTATTCCGCCGTTATTGTCATAGGCACCGAATTCCTTGAAGACAATGGCGAGGTTAAGCGGTGAAGCTCCGCCGCGGCGCATTTTCATTTTTTCCGGTATCTGTCTTGCCGCCGGGAAAACCGGCGCATACACGCCCATCGAGGGTTCCCCGAGATTTGCCCACATAATCGTCAGCCGCGGATCTTCGCCCGGGGCAACACCCTCGATGACTACACTGGCGGTCGTCTGGGCGCGACTGATGCAAAGGTTGGTTGGGAAACGCTCGGGTGGCGAAAGCCGGTCGTAGTCGCAAACGTCCTTGGTGACGATTTGCATCACGTTCAGTGGTGTAAGCGCACTCACCTGTCCGAGCACAGTCAGCAGAGCCGTCGCCCGGCGGCGTCGCTCCACGCCAGGATTGTCGATATAACGATTGAAGTTCGTGTGGTTCGCGAAGCCGCCCGGTGCCGCCTCCGCATCGTGAACGGTGTAGCGGACGGGCTCGCCGATGCCGCTTTGCGCTTCGATCATGATCGCGCCACCGTGGGCGTCCATGGCGACGAAGTTCGAACTGATGACGTCGATCGACTCAGCCGGGTCGTTCCAGCGTGCGAGCAGTTCCTCGAAGCAGGTGACGCTCATACACTCGATCAGCGCACGCTTCATCAGTGCGACGTCCTGGTTAACAAACTCTTCCACGGTGGTGTCTGCGTACACGCTTGCGTTCAATACCGCAAAGCCGGCTTCATTTACACCGCCTGAGCAAACGCGGGTTTGCGTCGGAAAAAAGATCTCTTCCAGGCAGACGTGACCGCCGATCTCCTCCCGCTCGCCGGGATACCATTCCAGACCTTGGAAAAAGCTGTTGGAATCGTCCCGATTCTTCCAAAGGATCGGGCGGCCGTCGGTCGCGCTAATGCCGCTGATGACGGCGACATCGCATGCAGCAGCGGGTAGCGCGGCCAGGAGTATCACGAGCGGTAGTGTGAGCCAACGGCCCTTTGCACTCTGCCGCGCCGCAATAGATCGAGTCATCGTGTACATCCTCGTCAAGTCGTTGCCGTCGGCCGCAGGATCGGCACGCGTTTCGCCAGGGGCCACAGCCCAAAGGGTAGGCGCCCGATGATGATCGTCGCGCTGTAGCAGACGCTGAAAGCCAGCAGTGCTGCCGATTCGCCATAGGGCGCGAACAGCAGCAGCATGCCCGCTTGCAGTGTGCCCAGTCCGGCAGCCGTGATGGGCAGATTGATGATGATAAACAGTAAGGGCACGAGGCACAGCAAATCGGCCAGCGGCACCCGCAGCCCGAATGTGGGCATAGCCAGATAAAAGAACAGTACGAAGGTCGAAAAATAGATCGCACGGTCGCCAATGGTCGAAATCCACATGCGTGCGTCCGCGATGGCGAATGGTTCCAGCAGTCGACGGAGACCGCCTGCAATACCCAGTCGCGCCAGGATTCGCACCACGGGGACGCACGTCAGTGCGCCGATGATGATCCCGCCGGCAGTCAACAGCGCGTAGCCGCGGGCGGTGCCTTGCACAAACACCGCGCCAGCAGTAGCAAGGATGCCAAGCGCTAACAACTCGGCCAACATAAAAAAGAGTAACAGGCCGGCAGCTCGTGGCGCGGGTACGCCGCGGCGATTACGCAAGTATAGGCCGATAGCGCCGACGCCCAACCCATAGTTGATGATCATCAGCAGATAGGTATAGCCCCGTACCGCAAGTAATTCCGGATAGGGCGCGTGAACCTCGAAGCGCCGAAACAGCCGCTGGAGATTGTGGGTTTCCAGCAGGTACCACAGCATGAGAAATCCAGCCGCGAGTGGGATGTAGTAGATGAGTCGCGCTTGCTGGAGTGCTTTCGCGACCTCTGCTGGGTCGATGGCGGCCACAAGGGCGGCGACAATCAGACTGCCGACCAGCCAAGGCGCCACGCGAGCCAGGATAGACCGCAGCTTCATGCGGCGCGCGGAGAAGGGCGTATCAGCGATTCGATCGCCTTGCGTTTGATGCTCGCCGGTCCGGAAATCTGCTCGACCAGTGCCAGCTCGATCGACACCGGTTCGGAGATGACGTGCTCCAGCGCGGCCACCAGCGCGGCGCCTCGAGCGGCGTCGTAGCGGGGGCCTGGTACCAGGTCCACGCGTGCCTGTCCGAGCGCCGTCTGGACGAAGTGGAATTCGTCGATGAGTCCGGGATCGCTTTTGATGAACATCGTAAAGGTGTTCAGCAGCTTCAGGGGCGATAAGCGCGTGTCGTCGCTCAAGACGTAGGCGTCGTCGCACCGCCCTTCAAAGCTCTCCAGCAGGGGCAGACCGCGGCCGCAGGGGCAGCGGGCGTCGGTCGCCGCACGGCGACCGAAATCGCCGATGCGATAGCGGATGAAAGGCATCGCCGGACTGCGCAGGGTCGTTAGCACGATCTCACCGATTTCGCCCGGTGCAGCGGGTAGCCCGTGCTCGTCCAACACTTCCACCCACACATTGTCGGTGAACAGGTGGTAGTTTCCCTCGCGACATTGGGATGCCACCATCCACGTCTCTTCGGTGGAGTACTCGTCGTAGACCGGGCAACCGAAGCGCTCCGCGATGTAGGCACGCTCAGCCGGCGTGGACAGCTCGGAGTTTACCGAGATGAACTTGAGCGGCATCCGCGCCAGATCGGACGGCGTGATCAGTCGCGCCAACTCGAGGATGATCGAGGCGTAACCGATCAGCACATTCGGCCGAAACGCCACCAGCCTGCGAAGCTGCTCCTCAGCCGCCATGATGGAGGGGATATGCAACATCGGACTGAAACGGCCGAGGTCGGGAAGCGGGATCGGGGAGTACTTGATATACGCGCCGCGATACCAGGGTTTCAGGCCCGCCATGGTGTATACGCGCAGGCTGGTCGCGAGATAGAACGCATACGTTTCCGGCGAAAAAGCGAAGCGAGTGGCTTTACCGGTTGAGCCAGTCGTTGCCGATTCAACGCAGTCTTCTAGCCGGACGCCATCGGCCACCAATCCGTCGGGGTAGTTGCTTTGCACATCGGCTTTGGTCAGAAAGGGCAGACGGTTCAGATCCGCCAGTCCGCGAAAGTTTTCGAGGTCGATGTCGCTTTCGGCGAATCGCGTTCGATAAAACGGTACCTGCAAGCCGGCTTCTTTGACCACGCGCCGCAGCTGCGCGTCGACCCACGCTTTCTGCCGTTCAGGTGCCCACCGGGCTTGGCGATGCGTCTCCACCGCGGCACGCCCCAGGGCGATCGGAGAAATCGTCACGTCAGATTCCCGTGCGACCAGGCGCAAGGTCGATTCGCGTGATCTGTTCGGCGTCGCACCACTGGCGGAGCATCATCTTGGCGAAAGCCGCGACCGTTTCGACTTTGACATCGCAAACGAACAGGAGGCTGTCCCCGCGGGTGTTGTAGTCGAAATTCGGCGGAAGCAGCGCATCGACGGCGGGAAACTCTTCCCGGCCGCGCGGTTGTTTGGTGCAACCGGGGAAAGCACCTTCGACGAACCACGGCACATCCTGATCGAGCGGTCGATAGCCGAAACGCTCCAGGTAATCGCGTGCCACCGGCTCGAGCGCGTCGTGTGCGTCGAAACTCGTTGGCGCGAGGGCAGCGCGATAGCGCCACAGCATATCCATCAGAACCGGGCTGCAGGTTAGAACGACGCCATATGCGTGGGACAGACCATTGCGTCCGAGAAAAGCCACCAGTCCTTGGATTGCGAGCCAACCCGTTTTTGAGGAAAGACCCGCGCGGCGATGATCCGGGTGCACCATGGCTTCTTCGCCGACGACGACGGCTCGGTCACCTTCTTGCCAGACCGTTAGCGCAATAAAGGCTGCCGTGGCGCCATCCCTTTCGTGAACCGCGTACAGCAGGAAGCTGCAGTTCGCAATGTACTGCGCGAAATTGGCTTGAGGGTTCCAAGACGCCGCTTCCATGTGTTCACAACACCGCACGACGGGGTGCGACGTGGGATCATCTACGTGTGCGAGATCAAGAGCGTAGTAGGAATAACCGTCGGCGCTCAGGAGACATTGCGAGTCGCTGCGGTTGGCCGAGGCGGAAGCCACTGGTTCCAGATCGATAGACATCACCGCTCCTTAGTTCCTGAATACCGATTGCTACAAGCAAGGCGTACTTTGCCAAGCAAGTTTTGCCGCGTCATTACAGTGCGGGCAACGGCTCGTTTTGGCAGCTTGGGTTTCGCTACCGTGCATCCGGCGCTTGGAGAAGGGTTGAGATGATAAAATTACTGTATTGCCAAGTCCAGAGTTCTTGGATCCTCGGTAACCCTCCGGCGCTGTTTCGGCCGCGCGAATTTTCCTCCTAACCGACTCACTCGCAGTTTCTTCATCTCGCCGCGCGTTTATTGAGGCAAGGGTTGGCCACCCCTGTTGGGGGCGTCATTCGACTCGCCTGGGCCGATTTGACTTCAAGCATTTACGAGGTGTGGCGCGGCAAATCATCGTTGACCGGCGCGAACGACCATCGGAAAGGGCCGTCACCTACCGTGCTGCCGATTCCCATGCAGGTCAGCCGGGACATGTCCCGGCAGTTCGCGAATCGTGGCATTGCTCTTAAGAACGGATCGTGATAGATGTGGCGCCGGCTGTGGGTATTTCGCACGCTAAACCCCGGGGACAGTCGCTTTGCGCCCCAGCGAACGAT
>JAXHTV010000027.1 GCA_034189865.1 Pseudomonadota bacterium
CCCAAGTATCGGTATGAAAGCTGGACAAAGTGTTGACTTCAGCCATACGACTTCCTGCTGCCTATAGCTTTGTGATGGAGTGCTCTAATTTTATCCAGTCAGGCGATCGCTTCGTAGAATCTGAACCGATGGATTCCGGGGTAGGTATGGAATCCATACTTTGGTTTTTTTTTCGCGGTATCCGGCTCTGCATGAAAATCGTTCTAATTTTCTGATCGTTTAGCATGCCGGCAATAACCCCTGCCCTCGCCCCGTTCTAAACAGGCTTAGCAGTTTTTGTATTGGGGCTTTAGCGAACGGAGTACACGCTCACCGTATGCTCCCGGCCACGGATGAGGTGTTCCCCCTGGTCTTGAATTCGGCTGATCAGCTCTTCCGGTAAGTGTGCATACACTTCGTGGCTGATGAGGATGTCGCTACCAAACGACTTGTTCAGCTCTTCGAGTCGGGCCGCGACATTGACAGTGTCACCGATGACGGCGTATTTCATGCGTGAGGGGCTGCCCAGGTTGCCGGCGATGACGGTGCCGGAATGAATGCCCATTCGAGCAGCCAGTTGGGTACCCCGCCCCCATTTCCGATAGCGGGCGATCTGGCCTTGTTCCCACTCCTCGTTGAGGGCGATGAGGCGATCACGCATGTCGATCGCGCAGGCCACGGCACGTTCTGCGTGATCTGGCCGATAGCAGGGCGCGCCGAACACGATCAGGATGGCATCGCCCAAGAACTCAATCACGCACCCCCGGTGACGGTCGATGATCCGCTGCATCTCCCCGAAATATTCGTTCAGCATGCGCACCACTTCTCCTGGGGGCATTTGTTCGCTCAGGGTGGCGTATCCGCGCAGATCGCTGAGCAGTACGGTAACCACCCGCTCCTCACCGCCAAGCGCGAGGGCGGATGGTTGAGTCAACAAGGCATTGGCGACTTCCTCGCTCACATAGCGGCCGAAGGTTTCGCGGATGAATTCCCGCTGCTGGAGTTGTTGGGCCATGGCGTCGATTTGATTGCTGAGCACGCCAAGCTCGTCGTGGCGACGAAGTTTCACTCGTGTGTCCAATCGCCCACGGGAAATGGCGGTTGCCGCTTCGATGATTCGAGACAACGGCGCACGGACATTGTGCGCCACGATCATGGACACCAAGCCGAGCAAAAGCACGGAAAGCCCAAAGCCCACCAGCACGAACTGCAAGATTTCGCGTTTGATCGCGTCCAGGCGGGAGGCATGCACATCGATGCCGACAATCGCGACGCTGCGACCGGCCGCATCGAAAATGGGCGCGTATCCGGAAAGGCTCAGCCCGAACTCGTCGGCGTAGGGTTCGGTTTCCACGCTCTCTTTGCTGAAGCCTTGAATCAACACCGGCACATCGGTGGCATCGTAGATTTCACCGGGTGCGCCGACGATATCGTCGCGAGCAACGTCGACGAAAAAACGCAGTTTGGTCGGCTCCGCTGTGGGCCGGAGAATGTAAATGCTTTCGATATCGGGGTCGGAGGCGATCACCCGGCTAAAGCGGGCACCGATCGCTTGGTGCATGGGGCCGGGTTCGGTTGTATCCGGCGCCACCTGCCGAATCGCTTCACCGTCGATACCACTGGCCAAGCTGGTGACGGCGCTGAGCAGGCGCTGCTGCAGTGCCGTGAGCTCGTTTGCTGTGATGGTTTGGTAAACCCACTGCCCCAGGCTTAACAACACACCGATCGTCGCGATTGCGAACAAAGCGGTGACGCGGGCATGAAAACGTTGCCACGCCCGGATGTGACTTAGCGGATCTCCCTCCAGAAGCGTTTCGGTAGGCGAAGGATCCGACGGCAGATCTTCTGTTGAACTGGTGATTGCTTCATCGGCCACCACGCTAACTTGACTCGGGGAGTGCGCATCCATTGATGATCTTATTTCCTTGTGGGTGGCCGCTGACATTTGCCACTCGGTCGTAATCCGCTACAGTCCGCTCGAATCGCCGGCTTAAAGCCGCGTTCTGCGTATTCAGGTGACCAGGAAATCAACGATAGACGGCTGACGCCTAAAGCGCCGCCACCGGTTGCGGGAGCACAATCGACACCTGCCGATTGTGCATTGACGGGCATACCTGGATTTCTCAGCTACGCCAGCGTCAACCACTTAGATCGTCTCGAAGATAATTACCGCAACCTATTAGACGCAATCGGGCAGTCTAATCACAGTTTGCGCCCCTCACGTCATTGAGAGGATGGCTCTGCAGAGCGTCCTTGCCGCTGACCCCAATCTTATTTCCTTCGGCCACAACCCCAGTAAAGCAGCCAAAATGTTAAGCATATTTAACCATATGGGATACCGGTCTTTCGACAAATAGAATCCCACACCGTGAAATATCAGGCATCAATCGGCGGTTAGCAATGGTAATAATTCACAAAATTGGAATTCGCCGTCCGAACCGGCGGACGATTGTTAGGCAACTGTCACGAAAAGGTACACGCGAGAAGAGCGTTCACAGGCTCAGGAAAAAACCATCAACCCTGCGCGCAATCCACGATCGCACCCGGAGTCACCCGGCCGAGCCTGAAACGCGATATGAAAACCGGCGTCTTTCACACACCCCGGCAGCGGTAGCGGTTACCCTGTTCCCGACCCGATAGATCATCGCGACCGTGTTGTTCGGTTCACAAAAACCCACGGGTGAATGACTAACAACGCTTCGGCGGAAAACGCAGGGATTCGGATCATCGTCAGCGCCGACGGCTACACAATCGCTGTTCTCGGGCAACGATTCGAACAAATTGGCAAAAACGGTCATCCCTCGATGGAGACCGGCAATTCGAGGTAGATCAAAATGGTTAAGTTCGGGTACGCCATACACTACGTCTCGGATGTGGAATCGGCCCTGAGGTTTTTCGAGAAAGCATTTGGGCTCACCCGCCGCTTTATGACTGACGAAAAGGACTACGGGGAACTCGAAACGGGTGACACGGTGTTGGCTTTTGCCTCGCACACACTGGGCGAATCCAATCTACCCGACGGCTACGTGAGCGCCACGGATTCAGCACAACCATTAGGCGTGGAAATTGCCCTGGTAACCGATCAAGTGCACGCCGCGCACAAGCGAGCGATCGAAAACGGCGCAACGGAACTGAAAGCACCGGAAACCAAACCTTGGGGGCAAACGGTCTCCTACCTTCGCTGCCCCTCGGGCCTGCTACTGGAATTGTGCACGCCGATGAATACCTAGAGCACCAAGCCCACCGCTGGTCCGGCGGACGATTCCACCGACGTCGGCAAACGATGGTCCGGTTTAATCGGGTGCGGCAGAGCGATCGTCCACGAACACGCGGTCCCGACCGGCATCCTTGGCCGCATAAAGGGCGGCGTCCGCCCGGGCCAGGACATTTTCTAGCGTTTCACCTGGCTGGAGCGTGGCAACCCCGGCACTCAGAGTCACGTTAATTGAATTTTCGGGGCTTACCTGAATCGGTTCGGCTGCCAAATTTGCGCGCAAACGCTCCGCCACAATCCGTCCGCCCACCGCATCGGTGTCCGGCAGCACCACAATAAATTCTTCTCCACCCATGCGGCCACACAGATCCACCTCCCGGACCAACCGGGTTGCGATTCGGGCAAAAGCGACCAAAACCGCATCACCACTGCCATGTCCCCATGAGTCGTTGATGCGTTTGAAGTAATCCAGGTCCAAAGCCACGACGGTCAGCGGCAGTTTGGAGCGTTGAGACCGGGCTACCCAACTTGTGAGGAATTCGATGATCAATCGCCGGTTCGACAGGCCGGTGAGTTCGTCGGTTGTGGCAAGGGCAACCAAACGTTTTCGAGCGCGTTCCTGGGCGATGTTGTGACCCACCGTATCGGCGAGCAGTTGGGAAAAAAGCAGGTCATCTCGGGTGAACGGCTCGCACGGGTTCAGCGACGAGAAATTGAGGGTGCCATACACCTCGCCATCCACCAGGACAGGGCTGCCGATATAGGCCTCCAAGCCGAAGTCCCGATAGCATGGATGGGTGCGAATCTCGCTCCGGCCAGCATAATGAAATCCAACAGGACGACCCGAACGGAGCGTATAACTGCAGTAGGTGCCTGAAACATCAAAAGTCGTTCCGGGCTTCAGTTCCCCGCTCGAGTCCAAGCAGTGTTCCACCAAATACTCGCCATCGCTGACCCGTGACTGAATGGCCAAACCCAAACCGAAATATTCCACCCCGAGCGAGAGTATCGCCTTCAGGCGGCCGTCGTAGTCCAACGCCGTGTCGGCGGTGATGGCGTGAAGTCGCTGCAGCGCATCCAGCGCCCGTTCCTCCGACCGGGCCGCCCGGATGATGCCGATAAAACCGCAGACCTCGCCGGCGGTGTCTCGCATCGCGCCCCCGGTGGTGACACCCAGAAAAGGGCTGCCATCAGCGCGACAATAGAGAACACGATAGTCTTCCATGGCCGATTCGGTTGCGGTGTTGAAGCGTTTGGCGCCCTGGGTGGAAAAATCCTCCTCGCTGGCGTAAAGAATGAGCGTTTTTCGACCCAGCAATTCTTCAGTCGAGTAGCCGAACAACGCCTCGCAGGCCGGGTTGACGTAGACAATCTGACGCTCCACGTCGGCAACGATCACCGCGTCCGGCAAGTGGTTAAAAATATCCGCGAGCAGCGAAGGTGAAAGGGAATCCAAGACCAATCGGTTAGTCATATCGTCGTGTTCGGCGATCGTTTCGGAAGCGTTGCGGGACTTTCTCGCAGACATAGGGGTTAATCACCAGAAAATTCTATTGCAGGCCCACGGCTTGCCACGATAAGCCCGATTCCTCTCGCCCCACGATCAATTGGCATGCCGCCGATGGGTGTTGCCGGTTTTCCGCTCATCAGCGTGACCGCAACTACACCAGTGGCTGTCGGACGATCGAACGAGACCCAGGCCAATCCGGCGAACAATGCGCTCTGAAATGAACGGCCCAAATAACGCCCCGTACTTTAACTATTAGCGTTCACAGCCAGGGAAAGCTTAACCGAACCGCGCTTGAATCCAGGGGTACTCGACGGGCAACGACGGGCCACCGAGAACGGTGCTTCGCTCCGCGTAAAAGTCAGAGCGGCATAACGGCTTGTACCACGTCATGTTGCCTTGGCCGCGGACGTGGAGCGAGCATCATCCGCCGTTGAATCAGGCCGCACTTAAAAGGCGCACGAATTCGGATTGCTCACTGGCGGTGATCAGTAACTTGTCGATGGCCCGGGTCATGGCCACATACAACAATTTGGCCTCACCCAACGAGTCATCGTGATCCACCGGCAGTTCGCCCACGCCGGGAATCACCACCATGGGAAACTCCAAACCCTTGCTGCTGTGCATGGTCATCACCTTGACCGAATCGTGGGCGGGATCGAACGTCCTTTTCTCGGTGGAACTCAGCAACCGCTCGACCGGAATACCTTCCGCTTTCAAGCCGAGGGCGAGCCGTTCGACAAGCCAGCGGCTCCGGCAGGTCACGGCCACTTCCCGCCACGCCAGGCCGTCCTGATTCAACCGCCGCAATGTCTTGGCGATGTACCGAATCTCCTCCGCTAGGGAGGTGCATCGTTTCAGATAGGGTGCCGGGCCACGACGTCCGGCCGCCTCAGGTGCGATGAGCGGAACATGGTCTTCGTCAGAGTCGGCCGGCGACAGGTAATGGGCGGCGAAACGGTATGCAAAATCAAGTATTTCCCGCGTATTTCTATAGTTCAGCTTTAGTATTGTCGTGCGACCCTGAGCTTGGATTCCGACACTGGAGAGGCTGAAATCCAAGGTTTTCTTGTTGTGGTAGATGGACTGGGCATCGTCGTACAGCAGCAACAGCGAGCCTTCGTCCGGGTCCACCATTTGCGCGATCAGACGCAACCAATCCGCCTCGAAATCGTGGCCTTCGTCGATCATGACAGCGCCGTACTGCCCCCGGGGAATGTGACCGTGATCGGTGGCGGAAATCACGCGCTCGACGAGCTGAGTCGGGTACGCGTTTCCGGGAGGCGGCAGCGGCACATGGTAGGTTTTGAGTTGCTCGGCGCACCAATCATGAAAATGATAGACATGCACCCGATCGTTGATCGCGTGCTCAATCATCAAACGACGCAACCGGGCCGCCAGGGTGATGTTAAAGCACACCACAAGTATGGGTTTGTGCATCAGCTTGGCCAGGTATAAGCATCGGTAACCGAGAATCAGTGTTTTTCCGGAACCCGCCACGCCATGGATCACCCGATGCCCCCCGCCCATACTTCGGGCGAGTTGTTCCTGCTGTCGATCCATCACGCGGATGATATCGGGAATGCCCAGATCTTCGCCGGGTTCTGCCCCATCGGATGAATCGGGATCATCGAACATACCGGCCTGGCCGTCGGCAATGCGAACTTCCGGGAACAAGTGCCAACGCACGCGGTCAATCTGCGGCAAGGTCAACTGCGATGAAAAGGTGGCGTTGAACATGTCCCAGAGTCTTTTCTGAAATACCTCCACGTCTGTGGACTCAGTCATTTCATCGGCACAGATCACTTGATGGGCCGGCATCACCTGCCCCAACTCATGGCGCTCAAAATCCTTGCGAGTAATGTTTGTCAACACCACCCCGTACCCATAGGGAAAAACCAAGCGTCCCCGCTGCGGGCCCTTATGACCGGTCAGCTGAGGGTCTTTCTCCAACGTGTTCACCAAACGGTAAGCGCATTGGCGAACCTGCTCGATGGGATTGCCCACCACCTTCTGCCCGGCCGGGGTCAGCAAACTCACGGAGGCGCGGTCTATGGCTCTGATCGTATCGATCTTCCAATCCTTCACCTCCAACAACAGCAGACCGCGCGCGGGATGCAGAACGATGAAATCGGTATAACGGATGCGCCGGCCCACCGGAACTTCGTACCAGCAAAGGTAGTCATCCTCCAGGTGGCTCTCCAGCCGGCGGGCAAATCGTTTTTCGCCCGAAGTCATGCGTGCCAGGCAACTACTGAGTGCAGGAATCAACTTCGCCATATACCGCGCACCGCATCAACCGTTGGGGCAACCGTTCTTAACACCCGCGCTCTCCTTCGAGGCGCACCGAATTCGGCAACGCCATGCGCCAAAGAACATTCACGATAGGCGAGAAAGCCATCAGACCCGAGACAATTCTCGATCTCATATGTCGGCGGATCGAGATTGACATTGAGTCAGATCGGCACTTGATTAATACACTCCGATCAAGGGAATCTTCACGTGACGTCCCCTGAAGCCGACCGAGTCGACGAGCAAGAGGCAAAGACTGTTAAAGACATAGGTGAACCATGCGCGTATACTTGCGCGCCCGTTCGCACCCTTCTTGCGGCCCGCGCCGGCCTCCTAGAATGCGCCCGTTTGCCTCACCACAGGATCAGCATGGCATGACCGAGTCCACCGAAACATTTGAACAGCTGGGGATTGGCGAAAACCTCCTCAAAGCACTGAAAGAGGTGGGCTACGAAACCCCAACCCAAATTCAGGCCGGGAGTATTCCGCCCTTGCTCGAGGGGCGAGATATTCTGGGTCAGGCGCAAACCGGCACCGGGAAAACGGCCGCCTTCGCTTTGCCGTTACTGCAGAAAATCAACCTGACCACGCCCGTCCCGCAAGTGCTGGTTTTGGCGCCGACCCGTGAGTTGGCCATTCAAGTGGCCGAAGCTTTTCAGCGGTACGCTCAGCACCTCAAAGGATTTCACATCTTGCCGATTTACGGCGGCCAGGGTTACGAGCGACAAATCAGCGCTCTGAAGCGCGGCGTTCATGTGGTGGTCGGCACGCCTGGCAGGGTGATGGATCACATGCGCCGCGGCACGCTCAAACTCGGCGGGCTGAAGCATCTGGTATTGGATGAAGCCGATGAGATGCTGCGTATGGGTTTTATTGACGATGTGGAATGGATTCTGGCGCAAACGCCGCCAGAGCGTCAGATCGCCCTATTTTCCGCCACCATGCCGCGGCAAATCGCCAAGGTCGCCAAGACTTACCTCCGCGACCCGGTCCACATCGCCACCAAAGTGGCGACTGTCACAGCAGAAACGATTCGGCAGCGCTATTGGCCGGTGAGCGGACTTCACAAGCTCGATGCGCTGACACGCATCCTGGAAGCGGAACCGTTCGACGCGATGATCATTTTTGTGCGAACCAAAACCGCAACGGTGGAACTGACGGAAAAGCTTCAAGCGCGAGGTTATCGCGCCGACGCCTTGAATGGGGACATCACCCAGGCCCTGCGCGAACGCAGCATCGAAAAACTCAAGAACGGTCAGACCGACATCCTCGTTGCCACCGATGTCGCTGCCCGCGGGCTGGATGTGGAACGAATCAGCCATGTGCTGAACTACGACATCCCCTACGACAGCGAGGCGTATATTCATCGCATCGGCCGAACAGGCCGCGCCGGCCGAACCGGCGAGGCGATTTTGTTCGTCGCCCGGCGCGAAATGCGGATGCTGCACGCCATCGAAAAAGCCACCCGTAAGCGCATCGAGCCCATGACGCTGCCGTCGGCCACAGCCATCAACGATCAACGGGTGCAACGCTTTAAACAAAAAATCACCGACGCCTTGGCGGACGAGGATTTGTCGTTTTTCCGCGGTTTGATGGAAGACTACCAGCGAGAAACCGATTACGAAGCTTTGGACATCGCTGCCGCCCTGGCCCATATGGCGCAAGGCGACAAGCCGTTTCTGCTGAAAGATGCCCCGAAACCGTCACCTGAGCGCGATCGGTTTCGGGACAAATCCGACCAGCGCGACAAAGGCAGCCCCCGCGAGCATCGCAATATCCCTCGGGTGACCTACCGGATCGAGGTTGGCCACGTGCACGGTGTCTCACCGGGACAAATCGTCGGCGCCATCGCTAACGAAGCCGGGCTGGAAGGCAAACACATCGGCCACATCAAAATTCACGATGACTACAGCACGGTGGATTTACCCGCGGGCATGCCGGAAGAGATTTTTGAAGATTTGCAGCACACGCGGGTGTGCCAACAAGCGCTCAAGATCTCGCCCATCGGTCGGTCCGAAGGACGAAAACCCGCCCCCTCCCGCCGCCCGCGGACCAAACCCAAACCCGGCGCGGTAAAGAAAAGCAGCGCCCCGCGGGCGGGAAGCAAGAAACCCTCCGCGAACAAGAAGCCGCCTCGGAAAAAATCGGCGGATAAGAAGGCCCGGTAAACCCCATCGCGGGCGACGGGGTTGGCCTACCGGGCCTTTCGGACAGTGCGATCAGCTCACCGGATCAGGCGGGGTTTTCTAACCCGGAAACGCCGTGATCCGGCTTATTCTTCGCCTTTCCATTCAATGCGGTAGAGGTCACGTCGCCGGTCCAGATAGTTTCGAACCGAGCCTTCGTTTTGCAGTGTTTGGAGCTTGTCCAAATCGACGTCGACGATTAGGGTCATCTCGGTATTGGGCGTGGTTTCGGCCATGATCGCATCGTGGGGGAAAGCAAAATCCGACGGCGAGAAAACCGCCGTTTGACCGTACTGGATGTCGACGTTATCAACCTTCGGCAGATTGCCGATACTCCCCGCGATCGCCACATAACACTCATTTTCGATCGCCCTGGCCTGGGCACAGCGGCGAACGCGCAAGTAGCCGTTCTTGGTGTCCGTCCAGAACGGGACGAACAGAATCTGCATTTCCTTTTCGCCAAGCAAACGTGCAAGCTCCGGAAACTCCACGTCGTAGCAGATGAGCACGCCGATACGACCGAAGTCGGTGTCGAAAAGCTTCAGATGGCTGCCGCCTTCCATGATCCAATCTTTTTTCTCATGAGGCGTGGGATGGAGCTTGTACTGCGATTCGACGGAGCCGTCACGTCGGCACAAGTACGCGACGTTGTAGAGCGCACCGTCTTCCAGCAGCGGCATGGAGCCGGCAACGACGTTGATGTTGTAACTCACCGCAAGTTTCGATATCTCATCCCGAATCCGGTCGGTAAATGTGGCCAGAAAACGAATGGAATCGGCCGAGCTGTACTGGTCCGACAGACCCATCAACGGCGCATTGAAAAACTCAGGGAACAGCGCGATATCGCAGCGATAGTCCGATAGCGCATCGATGAAGTATTCGACCTGCTGCAACAACTCCTCGACGCTGTTCATCTCCCGCATCTGCCATTGCACGCAGCCGATTCGCGCCACGGTTTTCTTGGCCCCGAACAGTTTGGCGTGTTTGGGTTCGTAGTAGATGTTGAACCACTCGAGCAAAGTCGCATAGCCCTGCGATTCGCTGTCCTCGGGCAAGTAGCCTTTTAACACCCGCTTTACTTCGAAGTCGTTGGCAAGCTGGAAACTCAAAATCGGATCGTAAATTTCCTTGCGGCGCACGGCCTCGATATATTTTTGCGGGGTTAGCGTGTCGGCATATTGCACATAGTTGGGAATGCGCCCGCCGGCGACGATGGCACGCAGATTCAGGTTTTTACAAAGCTCCTTTCGCGCCTCGTACAAGCGTCTGCCCAGGCGCATATTGCGATAATCAGGGTCGACGAAAACGTCCACCCCGTACAACACATCGCCGTTGGGATCGTGCGTGGTCAAATACGCGTTGCCGGTGATTTCCTCATAGGTGTGCTCATCGCCGAACTTGTCGTAGTCGACAATCACGGCGAACGCCGCCGCCACCGGGCGGCCGTTGTCCTCGATGCAGATCTGTCCCTCCGGGAAGATCTTCAGCATCGACAAATACTTCTTCTTCGGCCAGGCACCACCCATCCCCGGGTAAACCCGATCCATAATCGCTTTGATGTCGGCGTAATCTTCAACCTTGAGGTTTCGAAGGCTCAATTTGACATCGGAGGTGGCCTGCAAACCTTCGTGCGTCGTTTCCATACAATTCCATAAGAAAAAATGACGGGATACTCATCTCCAAGCGACCGGCAAATCCCGAACCGCCGCGGAAGGTTTAAGATGATGCGGACTACCAAGCCCGTCAAGTAGCATCAAAAGCCGTGAAGGATACGAAGCCAGTATGAGGATGGCGGATCTTTATTCCAGACCTCACGCGAGGGGCACGCGACGACCCGACGTTCCCCTGGTCTCTAACCGGAGATGACGAGATTGTGCGCGGCCGTGCTAGCCTGCGGCCAGTTGCGCCGGAACAGCTGCCGGCCGTTCGGCCAACCCGACGATGATAAGCCCCGCCACCACCATGCCGGCGGCGACCAGTCGCTTACCCCAATGCGCTCGCTCCTTGAACAGCGTCATGGACAACAACGTGGCGATGACAATGCCGGCATTGGTGTACGCCACTGCATGCGCCGCCGATATCCACTGCATGGCGTGAATAACCAATGCATACGCCGTGCCGATGAACAGCCCACCGGTTAAAACATAAAGCAGCTTCGGGCGACAACGGGGAACCCACGCCGGGTGGTGATAACGATGGTGGAGGGTCAAGGCCACAAAAGAGGCGAAATAGCCGGCGGTGACAAAACCCAACTGTGCGCCGAAGCCGGGCAGGTAATCGACCGCCACCTTGTCGCTCAGCGAATAGATACTGGTGGATAGGGCCGCCAGGATAATCCAGGGCAGCGCCGCCCGTTCATGATCGCGACGGGCGGTTGAGGCCAGAAACAACAGCCCCACCACGCTCACCGCAATGCCCATCCATACCCCCGGCCCCAAGCGCTCACGAAAGAACAACCATCCCCAAAAGGCGATCAACAGCGGTGAACTGCGAGCGATGGGGTACACAAACGCCACCGGCGCATGGTGATAGGCCCGCCGTAGGCCCAGAAAATAGGCCGCGTTGGCGGTCATCGTGATCAGCAGAGTCAGAATCAGCGTGCTTTCCCAACGGGCGTCGACCACCAGGCGATAGAGCGACCACGGCCCGAGTAAAACAAGGTGGGTCAATAGCCCCCACCACAGGAAATTGCACTCGCTGGGCACATAACGGGCCAATAGGTTCCAAACAACGTGGAGAACCACCGATCCGGCGATGACCCATGCCGCCCACTCAGCCCCGGGCACGGATGACGCTCTCCGGGATCATGCCGGGCCGAATCGAACCAGAAGAGAGGCCCTGCGGCCGACCGATAGAGGTGGCAAGCTCACGCCACCACTCGGCCGGCGTTGGTGATTAACCGCACCAGTTGATCGCCCGCGTCTTTCAGTGACGTATCGTTGTCGATGATGGTCATCCGCGGGTGAGCGGGCAATCGTAGACATTGCGTGCGCTGAAGGCGCTCGGCAATCTGTGTGTCCGACTCGCGCCCCCTTTGGCGAAGTCGCTCTGCCAGCACGTCGGGAGAAACCCGAACCAGAATGGGGTGAAGTTCGCGATATCGTCGGGCCGCCTCGTCCAAATAGCCGCGAGAGCCGTTCATGACCACGCTCAGCCCTTTGGACAACCAATGTTCGACCTCAAAGCCGATGCCGTAGTGCAGTCCGTGGCATTGCCAATGCATCACGAAGCATCCCTTGTTTCGGTACTTCGCGAATTCCCGCTCCGTTAGCGCGATATGGTTTTCACCGCCGGCCTCGACCGGGCGGGTGATGTAACGATGGGCGAACATCACCTCGGCGTCGGCCAGCGGATGATGGCGGGCATAGCGCAGCAGGCTGTCTTTGCCCGAGCCGGATGCCCCCATGAGGTAGAAAAGCTCAGCCATGGTCGTAAACGCTTCGGTAGACCTCAACGCCACCGACCCAAACGGCGGATACCTGCGGCAGCCCCTTGGGCCGGTCCACGGCGATCAGATCCGCTCGCTTGCCCTCCGCGATTTCGCCCCGGTCGGACAGCCGGGCGGCGCGCGCGGGGTTCAGTGTCACCATACGCACCGCCGCCGGCAGATCGAGATCGGATTGCTCGGCCACCCGCATCATCGAAACGATCAGTGCCGCGGGTGAATAGTCGGCGCAGAAGCAGTCGGCCAGGCCGGCATGAATGGCATCAATGGCTTTCATCGATCCCGACTGGCTCTGACCCCGCAAGATATTGGGTGCGCCGAAAATGGTGGTCATACCTGCCGCTTTGGCGGCTTCGGCCGCCTCCAACGAAACGGGAAATTCCGATATTTCAGCACCGATCCCCCGCATAGTCGCCACCCGCTCCGGACTGTCATCGTCGTGACTGGCAACCGAAATCCCGGCGCGATGGGCCGCCGCGGCCAAGCGCTGCATCCGGTCGAACGCACCGCTGGCCGAAGCCACTTTCCGTTCGAGAATACCGTCCAGTTCATCCGCCGTTTTCTTATAGGTGCGCTCAAGATAGCTGCGATAGGCCGCGATGTCTTTAAACTGCCCCTGGCCCGGCGTGTGGTCCATCATGGAGACCAGATGCATGGCCTCTTCTGTCAATAAATTCTCCAGCACCACCAGCCCCGTCTCGTCGGTGATTTCGTAACGACAGTGGACCCGGTTATCCACCAGCCCATGCGGTTGCCACGCATGCACCGCGCGGGCGATATCGGCGGCGAAATGATTGTTACGCACGCCCAGCTCGTCGTGAGCAAAGGACAGTGCGTGGAACACCGTCGTAATGCCTGCCGCGGCATTACGTTTATCGGCCTGGGCACACGCGAAGTCGAGTGGAAAGTGAACGTTGGGCCGAGGCTCGACCTCCTTTTCCAAGGCGTCGCAATGCAAATCGATCATGCCGGGCAGCATCATCTTTCCGCCCAGGTCGATCACCTCCGCGCCTGGGCTGCCGGCCGGATCGACCGCTCGAATCCGTCCGTCCTCCACCAGAATGCTGCCGTCTCGAATGACGTCATCGCTCAACACGAAATCGGCGTTCACGAATAGCTGTTTCATGGCGTGGCCACCTCGTCCAAAACCTGCTCAAGGCCCGAGGGGGGCTCGAGTTCAACCACCTCGTCGGCCAATCGCTTCACCAGATCGGGATCATGCAAAATCGCGAGCATGGCGATGCCTTCGTCCTTGAGTTGCTTAAGCAAACCGACGACGCGCTGGGTAATCCGGGGATCCAGGCTCGCCGTGGGTTCATCGAGCATCAACAAGCGTGGCCTGGCGACCAAACCGCGGGCGAGATTCACGCGTTGCTTCTCCCCGCCCGAGAAGGTCGATGGCGATATCCCCCACAAACGTTCGGGCAGACTGAGCGCCCGCAACGCCTCGTGCGTGCGCGCGCGCGCAGTCTGCCGATCCACGCCGCGGCGGATCAATGGTTGGGCGACCACGTCTTCGGTGGCTTGTCGCGGCAGAACGCGCAGGAACTGGGTCACAAAACCGATTTCAGCTCGACGCAGCGCCAGAATGTGATGCTCGTCGGCTCCGGCCAAATCGACGGTGGCCCCGTCCCGGGTTCTAAACAGCATCCGCCCGGCGGTGGGAATATACGTGCGATAGATGCCGTTGAGGACAGTGGATTTCCCTGAACCCGTCGGCCCCACCAAGGCCGTCAGGCGGCCAGGGTATACCGTCAGATTCACTTTTTGGGATGAAGGGATCACCTTGCCCTGTTCGTGCAGGATGAATTGTTTCGAGAACCCTTCGACCTGCAAAATCGGCTCAAGTGGCATGATTCAGTCCTCCACTAAAGCGCCGACGCCACGAGGCGCTGAGTGTAGGCGTGCTGGGGATCTTCCAAGATCTGGTCGGTGAGTCCCGATTCCACGACCCGGCCGTACTTCATGACCAGGGTCCGGCCCGCGAGCAGCCGAATCACGCCCAGATCGTGAGTGACCACAATCATGGCCGTCTCGCGCTCCTGTTGGAGCTCGAGGATTAAATCCAAGATCGCCGCCTGAACGGAAAGATCCAAGCCGGTGGTCACCTCGTCGAGAAGTAGCAACGGGGGATCAGTGGCCAATGCCTTGGCAATCTGCACGCGCTGTTGCATGCCGCCCGAAAAGGTGCCGGGCAATTCATCCATTCGCTGCGCCAAGACTTCGGCGCGCGACAACAGGTTGATTGCCCGCTCGCGGATCGCCCGGTAGTTGTGGCGGTCGGCCATTAAAAGACGCTCGGCAATGTTGCCGCCGGCCGAGATCTCGAAGTTCAGTCCCTGATGGGGATTTTGATACACCATCCCGAAGCGGTGATTGGCCAGACGGCGCCGCTGGGCCGCGTTCAACTCAAACAACTCGTATCGCTCGCCCCGGTCGAAAAACGTCGCCTGCCCGGCGGTGGGTTCCTGATCGAAATAGAGACATTTCACAGCCGTCGATTTGCCCGAGCCCGACTCCCCCATGATGCCGAGAATCTCACCCTGGTGGAGATCGAACGAAACCTCATGGGCGGCGACCACGCTGGCGCAGGCCGGGCAGATATTGGTCTCGAATTTCGGGCCGGTCGACTCGAAACAGGCCGGACACCCCGGGCCGTAGACCTTCGACAACCCAACCACTTCGAGCACCTTACTCATTGATCTGCTCCAGTTGTCGCTCGCATTGCCGGGCCTCGCGTTGTTCGTTGCACCAGTCGGTATCGGAGCATTGATGCACTTTGTCACCGCTGTTGGCGTCGATGAACTCGTCCAGAAAACTGTCGGTGCAACCGCAAACGGCACAGGGCCGACGGCGCCCAACGCCGTCCAGAAACGTCTCGACCCGGAACGGCACATCCTCAAACGCCAACGGCTCGGCGTCGGTGTAGGGAGGCACGGCGTAGATCTTTTTCTCGCGGCCCGCACCGAACAGGATCAACGCCTCGGAGCGGTGGATTTTGGGCACATCCCAGCGCGGTATAGGCGAGGGATCCAGTACGTAATATCCGTTCACTCGCGTGGGGTAGCGATGGGAGATGGTGATTTCGTCAAACTGGACGATGTCTTCGTAAAGCTTCACCAACAGGCGTGAGTAGTCCGCCTCGCCGTGGAGGATTTTGCGTTTATCCTCAGATGGCTCGACCACCACCAGAGGGTCCGGATACGGCACTTGCAAAATCAGCAGTTGATCCTTCCGTAGTGGCTTTTCGGGGATGCGATGTCGGGACTGGATCAGATCCGCCTCGCCGGTTTTGGCAGTGGTGTCGATTCCGGGGCAGGTCATCTCGATGAAGCTGCGCAGGTTCACGGCGTTCACGGAATCGTCGGACCCTTGATCGATCACCTTCAAGGTGTCGTCCGGGCCGATCAAGGACAGGGTGAGCTGCAATCCCCCGGTGCCGAAGCCACGCCCCATGGGCATCTCCCGGCTGGAATACGGCACTTGGTAACCGGGCAAGGCAATGGCCTTGAGAACGGAGCGACGGATCTCCTTCTTGGCGAACTCGTCTAGAAAACCGAACGGGTAAGACGACGGCGCGCTCATGACCGCGACTCCGCCGGGGCGTGCTTCTGTTGTGTGGCACGCAATCGATCGGTGTCGGACTGAAAAGTCACGTAGTGCGGTAGCTTGTAGTGGGTGCAAAAACCCATGGAATCCACACCATCGATATGCAACAAGACAAACTCGGGATCTTCGGACGGATGCGCCGGACCGTCTTTCATGCCCTTTTGCAAAGCACGATCCAAAATCGCCATGGAAATCGCCTTGACTTCGTTATGACCGAAACACGCGCCGTAGCCCAGGGTAAAGGTCGGCCGGGCACCGTCGTCCGCTGCTTCGTACATGGCCACGACTTCGCATTCGGTGATCAAGATTTCGCCTGCCTCGATCAACTCTCCGCTCACCGGGTGCGGCAACATCACCGGCAGATAGCCCACCCGCAGCTCCGCGACCGTCGGATGAATATCGCCATAGCCCCGCATATTGGAGTAGGCCATAGCGAGCAACGAGCCCTGCTCGGCCCGGGCCATGGTCGCCAGTGCCGCCGAACGGGGCACGGGAAACAGCAAAGGCTCCCGGGTGATGTCAAACGGCGGTTGTTCCCGAGCGTCTTGCTGAATCGGCGGCAATAGGCCTTCGGCCCGCAAGTGATCCAGAACTTTCGGAAAGGTGTCGGGGATTTCCTCGTCCGGCATGTCGGCCAACCAGGACCGGGCGATGGCTTGGAAACGCGCCGGTGTTTCGTCCAGCAGATCCATACGCATCAGCCGCAGATGATAATCCGTGGTCGCCCCCAGCATCTGGCCGCCCGGAATGTCTTTGAAAGAAGCCGATATGCGTCGCACCAGCCGCATCCGGGTGCTATCGACCGGCGGTGTCTGGAGCAGACGCGGCTGGGTGGAGCGATAGGCCCGAAGCGCGAAGGCGGCTTCCAGGGTATCCCCCAGCGATTGTTTGATGGCCAAGGCCGCAAGCTTCGGGTGATACAACCCCCCTTCGGACATCACGCGCCCGTGCAGGAAGCGCAACTGGGTTTGAATCGGCGCCAGCGCCAGTGGCTCACCCTGCTCGCCCTGCTCGGCCCGCAAGTATTCGAGTAGCGCCTCGGCGCCCTTGATGGCTTCAACGCCACCTTTGATCGCAACGTAGCCCATTAGTCCGCCTCGACGCGGGTCGTCCGCGGAAGACCGACCACACAACGCTCATCGGTGAGCAGAATGTCCACGCCCAGCGGGAATGCGGCATTCCACTGTTCCCGCGCCGACAACCAGGCTGGATTCAAACCCGCCAATGCCAGATGCGCCACCCGCTCGATCCCGGGGCCCGATAACCGGAGGCGCAAACCACCCTGGCCCAGTGATTTGACGCAAATGATTAAGGTCGCCGCTTCATCCGGGCACGTCAGCGTGCCGAGCTTGGGCTGAAAATCCGGCGACCGCGAACCGTCGCACAGCACGTAGTTGGCCGCATCGACGGTGACCTGCTTCGCTTGAAGAAGCGGCCAATCGGTGGCAGGCAGCAGCGCATGGTCATCCGCCAGTGTGACTTCGCCGTCCAGCAAGCTTGCAAGCACACCCCGATAGGCCGCATCGCCGTTAAGCCAGCGCTCAAGATCGACCATGCAACCGGGATTGGCCATTGCCTCCACCAATTGACGAAAGATTCTTTGCTGACTGGGCGGTTGCCAAATGGGGTTAATCGTCATCGTCGGCTCCTGTGGCGTCCAGCAGCGAAAAATCGACCCGGGTCTTGGCTAACATGGCCTTGCGCCGACGCGTCTCCTCGTCGGCCTGGCGTTCACCGGAAGCCATCAACTCAACGACCCGCTCCCAGCCCGGTAGCCGATGGGCGACAACGGCGTCGCATACCGCGAGCTGTCGTGCGAACTCGGTGCTGTCGTCCATGACCTGGGCGGCGCCTTCCACTCCCGCTCCGTCTCTGTGAGTGCGAATCTCCACGCGGGCCGTGGCCAACGGAATCTCGCCCAAATAAAAGGGTTCACCCAACCCGCCGTCGGTCATACGCACCATAGCCAGGCCCGCTTGTGGCAGCGTGGTGTGACGGACCTCCCAGCTTGCGGTCAACTCGCCAGTCAGGTCGCTAACCGCTTGTCGGGGAACGCTGGACAGGGCACGTAGCCACTGCGATTGGTCTGGAATCCGCATCGATTTTCGGCTCCTTCGACGCCGCGCTTGCCGATTAAAGGGCTTTGCCGCGCAGCTTCTGCGAGAAATACTCCAGCAACATCACGGTAATGAAGATCACCAGCAGGATGGTGGAAACATGCGAGTACTCAAACAGATCCCAACGACCCTTCAGCTCCATACCGATACCGCCGGCGCCCACCAGACCCAGCACGGTTGCCGTGCGAATGTTGCGTTCAAAAATGTACTGCACAAAGCTGGCGAAGGCCGGCAAAACCGCCGGCAAAACCGCGAAGCGCAAGACCTTCACCCGATTGGCGCCGCTGGACCGCAACGCCATCTGCGGACCAATCGCGGCATTTTCGATCTCGTCTGCCATAAACTTCCCCAGCACGCCGCTGGTATGCATGGCCAACGCCAAAACGCCCGCGACCGGGCCAAAGCCGTACATCAGCACGAAGAACAAGGCGATGATCAACTCCGGCATGGCGCGGTGGAAGCCCAGCCACAACCTCGCGATGCCGTAGGTCACTGTATTGAGGCTGTAATTTCGGGACGCGAACACACCCAAAGGCAGCGAGATTAAAACGGACAGGAGTGTGCCCCAGAACCCGATCTCGATGGTTTCCCACATTTTGATCAGGACCTTGAGCAAATAACCGAACGGATGAACCAAATATTCGACCTGCACCGTGGTGTAGGTTTCGCTGAGCGCGTCGTAGCGGCGCTTCTCCAGGGTTTCCAGGTGGGTAAACAAGGGCGGGTTGTCGCGGTCCAGCTCTGTCAGGCGATCGGTTGCAATGCGGGAGGCGACGGCAAAAGGAAACGAGTCTTTAAGAAAGTCGCTGGCACCATCCAGGACTCTTGAGTCCGTTAGACCGGTCAGGGCCACGACGGCTCTTCCGGTTTCCCACGCCGCTGCGTCCAGCTTGATGTTGTGCGCCGACCACCCCACCAGGACAAACAGCAGCAAGGCGGCGCCGATCGTCCGGGATGTCACCGCCCGTTCCAGCGGCCATTGCTCGTAGGATCTGCGCGGATCGGCGCTCGGCGTGAGTTGAGAGTTCATCGTTCCAACCTCAGGCTACGGCGTTTCGCACCGCCAATCCGGCGACACGACCAGCGGTGTGCGGTTGGTCTTCCAACCGAGGGATGTGTTCGTCTTGATAGATGTCGTTCAACACCGAGTCGGTCAGCTCAGCCGGCGGTCCGTCGAACACCAACCGCCCTCGGCGCAACGCAATGACCCGATCGGCAAACTCGGCCGCGAATTCCACCTGATGCAAACTGCAAAGCACGGTCGCACCCTCGTGTCGGGAGGCGTTTTTCAATCCTTGGAGCACGCTGCGACTGACAACCGGGTCCAGGCTGGAAACCGGTTCATCCGCCAGCACGACCTCAGGCGCCGACATAAACGCCCGGGCGATGGCCACCCGCTGTTGCTGGCCGCCCGACAATTCCGATGCCCGGCGGTAAATGTGCTTTTCCTCCAGCCCCACGTGCTGGAGCAACATGCAAGCCCGACGCTGGTCGACCACGGGAAATAACTTGAAGAGCGTTCTGAAGTTCGACAGCTCGTGTAATTTGCCCGACGCAACGTTGTGCAGAACCGACAGACGGGGCACGAGATGCAGCTGCTGATGGATCATCCGCGTGCGTTGTCGAAGACGTTTCATGTTGCGGTCCGTGATCAACTCGTCATCGAAGTAGAGCTCGCCCTCGCTGGGCGTAACCAGCCCGTTGATCATGCCCATCAGTGTCGATTTACCGGACCCGGAGGGCCCGATCATGGCGCAGAATTCACCACGCTCGATACTCAAGCTCAGTTTGTCGGTGGCTTTGGTGCCGTCATCGTAGATCTTGGAAACCCCGTTGAACTTAAGCATCTCGCCACCTCGAAAACTGTTTACCCCCAGAGGCTTTGAACACGTAACAGCCCAGGGTCATTGCGCTTCGCATTGAAAAAAAGGCCGGGAGGCGCTTCTTCCTCCCGGCCGGCATGATTACCGCTGCCCAGCTTTATCGACGATTTCCGCCTTCAACTCGTCCGTGACTTTGGACAACTTGGCGAGGACCGCCAGCATTTGGTCTTCCGGATAATCGGCGTCGTAACGGTCAACCTGTTTGCCGCCGTATCCCCGGATCAACCCCGGATTCACGTGCTTGTGGATATTGTTAAAAGCGTTACGCAGCTTGGCTTTTAACTCGGGATCCAGCTTCGGATTCATGGCCAGCGGGGGGTTGGGAATCGGCTCCGACTTCGCCAATACTTTGAATTCGGCCGGATCGATAATCCCCTGATTCACCGCTTTTTCCCAGGAGTTGAACGAAGCCGCTGCGGCATCGACACGACCTTCCTTCAAAGCCGCAATGGAATTGGTGTGGCTGCCCGCCACCACGATCTTGCCCAGATCTTTGACCGGATCGACGCCGGCGGCGATGATCATGGCCATGGGAAAGTTGAACGACGAGGTGGAGTGCACGGATCCGACCGCCAGACTCCGCCCTTTCAGATCGGTCAGCTCGTCCATGCCACTGTCTTTGCGAGCGTAGATACCGGAGAAGTAGACCGCCTCGCCCTTCTTGACATCCACGGCCAAAAGCTCGGCACCGCACATATCCTTGGCCTGACCGAAGGTGACCGGGCCGTACCAGGCAATGTCCGCATTGTCGGTGCACAAGCCCTTCACCACCGCCGCGTAGCTATCACCCGCCATCACGTTGAAATGAATGCCGTACTGTTTGGCGATGGCATCGAAGACCGGTTTGTAATCCTGGGTCACGTCCGCACCACCGGTATCGGCCGGCACCATCATCACGCGCAAGGGCTGGGATGCACTCCCATCCGGCAAGTTGCCAGCGACGGCCACTGCTGCGAATGAGCAGGCTGCCAGCGCAACCGACGCAAGGGCTTTGAATTTCATGGCTCTCTCCATAGAGGTTAAGGTTCAAGGTCTGATGGACAGTTGTGCGGCATCCCCGCGGAAACGCGTTACGGCATATTCAACCGGCTCGCCGGTTGCGGTATCGACATTCAAACTTTTCACCCGCAAAACCGGCGCGTTGCGAGCCATCCGAAGCCGAAGGGCGTCATCCCGCTCCGGCAACACGGCGCTGATCAAGCTCTCGGTGCGGCGCAGCGACAAGGCGTAATGTTCTTTCAGGAATCCGTGCAACGAGCCTTGTTCATAGTGATCCTTCACCTCGCTAAAACGAGAAGCCGGCAGAAAATGCGAAATGATGCAGAACGGCTGCCCTTCTACTTCGCGCAGTGTTTCGATGAACAACACCGCCGTGCCGTCTTCCAGATTCAGACGTCTTGCGACACCACCGACTGCCGGAATCACCAGTTTTCTAAAAACCCGGCTGGCGGTACTCCGTCCCTGGGAGTGCAGCGTCTCGGTAAAACGGGTCGCGCTGCCGATGGCATAGTCGATGGCAGGGTTGAGCACCACAGTACCTTTGCCGTGAACACGCTCGACCAGTCCCGGCCCGATCAGCGCCTCCACCGCACGGCGAACCGTATGCCGGTTGACGCCGAAGCGCTCGGCCAGCTCGGCTTCGGAAGGCAGCATTTGCCCCGGCTCGTAGCGCTCGCGAATCTCACGCTCGAGCATTTCGGCAATCTGGGTGTAAACAGCACGGCCACCGGCCCGCCAACCCACAACTGATCTAGTCATCTAGACATCTCCATCAGGTGCGTAAACGATAAGCGGGCTGTGTTACGAAGAAATGGAGAACAAATGACAGTTCTGTAAACAGGTATTGGAAGTCAGAGCCACGCGGTCAGCTCATGCCGCGAGCGGGAAAACCCGCGAGGCAGGAAAGGAAAAATTGGTAGGCAAGGACGAAACGGCCTAGTCGCTCAGCCACGCTCGACCGAATCGCTCGAACTTCGGCTGCCAGTAGTAGAGGATATGGCTGCTTTCGAAAACGAAAAACTCCAGGCCGTCGTTGTGCAGTTCGACCACGGTGGACATCTCCGGGGAGCATTGCGCGTAAGCTTTGCCGCACACCGTCTCGTAACGGCCCGGAGCAACACGCCGAATCCCGACTTGGCTGGCATCCATGCCGACAAACTCATCGATCATCCGCCTTTTCGGCTGACCCATCGTGTCCGAGACAAAAAACAGGGCGACTTTTCCGGCGTTGGATTCCTGGGAGAACCTGATCTCGGCGACATCGCGTTTGCCATCACCATCGAAGTCCCCCGTCGCCTTGAGCGCTCCGTTCTCGAAATCACGACGCCAGTATTGCTCACCGTCCTGGCTCATCGGCAGCGCCTGCCAGACTGTTTCGGCAGGCGGGTTGTTCAACGCATGTTCACTCAAGCCGGCCGGCTTGATGGAGCAAGCCGTGGCGATGACGAGCAACGGCACCAAAAACACAAGCCTAACCACAACCAGGCCGGAAGATGTTCGGTTCAAAATCATGGGTAATACAGCTTCGCCAAAATAGACGCTCAAGGATCGTATTCCAGGCGGATATGATCTGACTCTACAAAACCAAGTCCTCGGAAAAATTCTTCTTTCTCTTGCAAAGTTGAGGCCACGGATCATGACAACGGCACAACACCATGTTAGTTTGCCAAACGGCGTCAAACACCACTCGGGTCGGGTATGAACCCAAGCTTGACGGAGAAAAATAACGGATGGATGGAGAGAATAATGAAAAAAACTTAACCAATGCCGAAGAATCTCAAGCATGTTGCACTATGTCGACAGATCGTAAAGTCGGTTTAGGTTTGATCCGAATATCCAATAACAGCGTCGAGAGGACAACATATTGATGAAATGGAAAAGGACAAGCGTGCTCTCCCGACGAAAGCACTCAAATACCCCCCACTCTCCGTCACCAATTTTTGATCGACCATGAAGATACGTAAAATAATCACCGTAGCGGTACATTTTGCCGCGGTTTTTCTCTCCGCGAGCGCCGTAGCCACCGAGAACACCCCATCACAAGAGCCCGGGCTAGAGTGGGAGATCGCAAGTAGCTATGCCATCAAAAGCCTGTTTCGCAACGATTACTTTGGTGCGGTTAGCGAAGGTCAAAGGGCGCTTAAACTCGCGACCGAAAATCTCGCCTCTCAACACCCGGCAGTCATTACCAGCGTCAGAACCTTGGCTTGGGCTTATGATCTTCGTCAGGAGTACGATCTCGCCGAACCACTCTACCAACGCTTGCTGGCAATTACCGAAAGAGAGAAAGGCTCGTTTCATCCGGAGGTCGCGGACAGACTCGACGACCTAGCCAGCCACTATCGCATACGTGGGGCGGACACCAAGGCGGATCCACTGCGTAAACGCGCGTCGGCGATTCGGCAACAAGAACATCATCCTTACGAGTCTTACTTCGCTGACGACCCCAGAACACCGATGGCCGTGGATGAGCTACTGACTCAGGATTGGGAATCGCAAGCGGAAGCTTATTATCGCCTCACGGCGCTGGCAATCGAAGGACTATTGCTTCCCGACCATCCGCTGGTCGCCACAAGCCTGGACAATCTCGCCGCATTTTATGAAGCCCAGGGCTCGTATATCCAAGCAGAGCCACTCTACCAAACTGCATTGGAAATCCGGTCGCAATCTCTGGGAAAAGATCATCTAGAAGTCGCAAACAGCCTCAACCGTTTGGCGCGGCTTTACTATGCCGAGGGTAACTACGTCAAAGCCAAGCCACTCCATAAATACGCCCTGGGCATCCAAAGAGACGAACTGAACCTGGACCACCTGGACATCGCGAACACTTACGATGACCTTGCAAAAATTTCTCTCATCGAAGGGAATCCGTCCGAAGCGCTCCGATACGCCTATCGCGCCCTCGTGATCCGGGAAAAATTGCAGGGCCCTTTCCACGCAGACGTTGCGAATACGACCAACCGATTGGCGAGATCGTTCTTCATTCGGGGTATGGGCGAATACGCCGACGTGTACCTGAAGCGTACCCTCGCGATTCGGGAGAAAACTCTGGGCCCTGACCATCCGGAAGTCGCAAACGCGCTGAACAATTTGGCGGCACACTGCTTTGACATGATGAAGTTTGAACAAGCCGAAGCGCTGTACAATCAGTCCCTCGCGATTCGGGAGAAGGCGCTGGGTAAGGAGCACCCTGCCGTCGCGGAGATCCTCGGTACGCTCGGCTCCATCTACAAGCAATACGGCCAACCTGAAAAGGCTCAACCGTACTTTGAACGTGCCCTGGCCATCTGGCAGAAAACGCCTAATCCGAGCAGTTCGGCATTCATACCGACCCTAGCGGCCATGATCTCGGTCCATGCGTCGCGACAAGACTACGCCCAGGCCGAAGTATTGGCTCGGCGTCTGGCGGCCATCATTGAAAAAACATGGGGTGGTGAGCATCTGGCGTATGCCAGTGCCTTGGACGATTTGGCGTGGATTCGCCTAAAGCAAGAGCAAACGGCCGACGCCGAACATTTGCTCAACCGTGCGTTGGACATACGCAAGAAATCGATGAGCCCAGGCCATCCCGAGCTGGTTCGCACCCTGCGAAGATTAGCGTCGTATTATCGAGAAACCGGACAAGACGACAAAGCGTCCGAGCTCGAAAAACAAGCCGATAGCCTCGGCAACTTCGCTGGTTAGTACCCCGTTTCAGGTAAGACATCAAGAGTGAATACCATGAGAAAAGCCATCCCTGAAGGCCTGTTGATCTTACTCATTGCATCTGCAACCGCTCTGGCACATGCAGAAGATATGGGGCTTGAGTGGCAAATCCTTCGACAGGAGAGCTCGCGACTCAGTTGGGAAAAGGACAAGCACTCCTCCGCATTGATTCTTGCTCGGGATTTGCTCGAGCTCGCCGAAGAGCGTCTCGGCCCTGATCATCGTGAAATCGCAAACTGTCTCACGGACATCGCCGGCATATATCAACAGATGGAACGACGTGAAGAGGCGCTAGCGCTGCAAAAGCGGGCGGGAGAAGTGTACCAACGCTCGCTGGCGATGCAAGAAAAGGCGCTCGGCAAAGATCACCCGGAGGTCGCTAAAACCCTCATCGACATGGGGATCAACTACCACAGATACGAAGATCGCGACAAAGCCGAATCGCTTTTCACCCGTGCCTTGGAAATACAGGAAAAAGCGCTGGGCGAAAACCATCCCGAGGTGGCAAACACGCTGGATTTGATTGCGGATTATCGGAACGATACATCCGAAGTCGAACCACTTTTGGAGCGTTCGCTGGAAATCAGGAAGAATGCCTTTGGGCCAACCGATCCTGCAGTCGCGATCAGCCTCGACCGACTTGGCGAGCTCAGAAAAAGTCAAGATCGGTACTTGGAATCCGAGCAGCTTTTTAAACGTTCACTGGAGATCCGAAAAGCCGCTTATAGTTCACATGATCCCACCGTCGCTTACAGCCTGGAATATTTAGCCTGGCTTTATCACGACATGGGTAGAAAAGAGGAAGCGGCAGCTTTGAAAGAGCGCGCTGAAAGTATGCTAAAAGACACCGAGTAAAAAGCGTCTTCAGCCGGGCAAACAAGCAGCACCTGCGCCCCAACCACGGGCCAGCTCGGCTTCGGAAACGCAACATCTGCCCTGGCTGCTTTCGAAAACAAAAAACTTTAAGCCGGCATGGCGCAGTTCAACCACGTTGGACATTGCGGCGAACAGGCGTGGTGGCTGCTGTCATCCAGGTGATTTCCCTTGACCCGCATTACGCCGCTTCTGTCGGCTGACGGGTATCAACGGACTGGCTAGTTCGGCACGGAAGCACTCCACCGACGCCCCCCTCAACTAAGCCGGCCCAAGGATTGACCGCGCCATAATCTCAACTCCTCCGATCACCGCAAACCCAATGCCGATCGACAGTGACTGCAAAATCTTACCTTCCGCCCATTCGGCCAATTTGCGACGGGGTGACTCCCAGTTTTTTGGGAATAAGGTCTCAAGTTTCCGTGAATCGCAATTTTTTGCGGGAATGACATACTCCTAGGTGCTTGTATTTATTGGTTTTACGAAGTTGGCACAACCCATGCGAAAGGGCTGACACGCAACAGGAGCGGTCAGTTGGCACGTGGCGATGCGACCGGCGCATCAGTGAACGCGCTGTGCCGCGCCAATGACTCCGCTCCTGACGCGACCCACGATCAGCAATCAAGCCATCCAACAATCGGAAAACCAGGAGTCAATCATGAATGCCTTCACGAAAACGCTGGGCACCGTCGCCACACTGGCCGCCGCTGTCTCGACCGCACTCGCCGCCCTACCCAATCCGGGCATGGAGATCGAAAAGGGAAGAACGGCGCTGGTCGTCACCGATCCGCAGAACGACTTTCTGAGCCCCGATGGCGTCACTTGGGGCGTGGTGGGCAAAAACGTCGAAGCCAACAACACGGTGAAGAACATCGAGACGCTGTTTAAATCGGCCAAGGCCAACGACATCCCGGTGTTCGTCTCGCCGCACTACTACTACCCGCACGACCATGAGTGGAAGTTCGAAGGCGCACTGGAAACGCTGATGCACAAGATCGGGATGTTCGACCGCAAAGGCCCCGTAAACGTGGACGGACTCGAAGGTTCCGGCGCCGATTGGCTGGCGCAATACAAACCCTACATCGAGGATGGGAAAACGGTCGTATCCAGTCCGCACAAGGTCTACGGACCCGAGACCAATGATCTGGTTCTTCAGCTGCGAAAGCGTGGAATCGACAAGGTCATACTCGCGGGGATGTCCGCCAATCTTTGCACGGAATCCCACATGCGCGAGCTGGTAGAACAGGGTTTTGAAGTGGCGGTGGTCAAAGACGCAACTGCCGCGGCCCAAGTCGAGGAAGGTGACGGCTACGCCGCCGCACTCATTAACTTCCGCTTTATCGCCAACACGGTATGGACAACCGAAGACGCCAACAAGGCGATGGCGGGCACGAAATAAGCGATGGCGCGGGATGCCCGGACTCGGGGTCGGCATGGACCCTTCCGGGTATCCCACCCTCAACGCCAATGGTTCGCAACCCCCGGCTGAAAGACGACCCGTGCGGCGCGGCAGGCCGGTTCGTATTTAGGTAAACCGATACGCTTGTCGTCCACCGCTGGGACACCGGCAGGCCCGGTGCACGCGCCCTTGCAACGCGCCGGACAACCCCGTATTTACGAACGTAATCCCTTCACCAGCAACCAGGAACAAAACGCAAGCTCCGCGACCAACGGAATGACATAGGCGGGCTGCACGATTGAGACATCGCCGGGACCGGCGAACCGAATGAAGCTGCCCGCCAAATACACCATCCCGGCGGCGATCAATCCGTAGCCAAGCATGCTCGGGAGGTATCCGGACCGGCGCACAAGTGAACCGACGATCAAGCTCGAAATCCCAAAGAACAGCAAACCGAGGTCATAGCCGTGGCTGTGAATCTCCAGAAACAGCAACGCCAGGGAATGGAGTTCTTGGGGTGTAAAGACGGCCCTGTAGGTCTCTCCACTGAGGAGCAGAACCGCTGCGTAGTACAAAAGCAGGTTGAAGCCCAACACCGCGGCCTGGATCAACCGGAAAGCCGCGGCCGCCATTGACGCCATCTGGTTCACCGGCTTGAGCAGAACATACAGCAGCACAGCAACGGCAACGTCGCTCAGCAGCATGATCGAGTCGGCGACAAAACCGAGACGGAACCACCCCGCCGCGCCCAGGATATTGGCGGCGGTGGCATCGGCATCTAACGGTACGACCAGCCTACCCCGCACGCCAAGCTCCGCGAAGAGGCCGAATACGATAATGATCAAGTACAACCATCCCGTGAGTCGGGCGTAAGCAATCGGCGGCGTTTTGTCAGCCTTCATTGCCTTGTTCCATTTTCGTTAGCTCATGCGCTAACTGTCCGGCGGAGCAGCCCTGCGGGCCATACGGACGAACCTTGATCCATTCGCGGGTTGCCGCGCTCGTCATCGACTTCATGCCGGTTCAGATTGGGTGGGCGGGCGCGTGCACGCTGTCATGCCCCACAGCATGACGACGATGCCGGTGGCGATCAGTGCGGCGCTGGGCAGGAACGCGGGCAACGCCGGCTCGGCCAGCAAGACCATGGCAATCGGAACACCGAATACGGCACTGACGCCGCCCATGAGGCTGAGAAACACCGGCCCACCCGCTTTCTGCAGCACGAAGAGCAACAGAAACTGGCCTGCGAACACGACCGCTTGCACCGAGATCAGCGCGAACGCATAGGGACTTTCTGTCGGGATGCTGAGCGACCAACCCGGTAGCAATGAAAACAGCCCGAGGATGGCGATCGCTCCCACCAGCATGCCGGGGGCCAGGGATTCCGCACTCGCGCCTGGCGGCCAGCGCCGCGTCCGATACAGGTTGCCAACCGAAAGCAATACCGGCCCGAGTAAGGCCAGCGCAATCCAGAACCGATCGGTACCGGGCGCCGCCCATTGCCGGATGACCAACAAGGCAGTGCCGGAAAGCGCCAGGACCACACCCGTCGCCCGCCACCAGCAAAACCGCTCCATCCGCATCACCAGCGCACCGACATAGGTCAACAGCGGCGGCAGCGAAAACATCAGGGCGATGAAGCTGACGCCCAGATGGGGCACGGCATTGAAGAAAATGAGATTCGAACCGGCGGTAGACAGAAACCCGGCAATCACAAAGTACTCAACAGAACGCCGGTTCAGCTTGGCGGTTTGGCCTCGGAGGTAGGCGGCGGCCGTGAGCAGCAGCGCGGAACCGACCAATGACCAAGTCAGATAGGCCAACGGCGCGATGCCCACCCCATCGGCCACTTTAGCGAGGTTCGTTGACACCCCGAGCAGTCCTCCGGCGCCCAGCAGCGCTGCAACCGCCACAGACAAGGGAGGCCGGCGTATCGGCTGTTCGAGATGGCGTGATCGAGCGCCGCTCATCGCTCGCCCCCTGCGGTCGACGCCCTGATGGGCATCGCAATCGGGCGAATGGGTGCCGCGTCCGACCCACGAAGCTTCAGCGAACCGCCGATGAAGGCGAATTCATAGACCTGATCGCGTGACAAATCCTCGAGGTAGACGAGCTCAATG
This sequence comes from Pseudomonadota bacterium, assembly GCA_034189865.1. Classification (NCBI taxonomy): domain Bacteria; kingdom Pseudomonadati; phylum Pseudomonadota; species Pseudomonadota bacterium. The sequence goes on from JAXHTV010000027.1 coordinate 29,329, forward strand.
ATCGGTGCGCCTTGCTCGGCGAGAAGATAGGTATGGACCGGCACGTAGTCGGTTTCTAACTCCGAAGGGAACGCCTCGAAGCTCAGGTTGTCCGCACCAACGGCCATGGCACCGCGCTCCTCAACGAGGAATCGTGCCGCAGCCATGCCCAATCCCGGCGGATTCGCCATATAGGCTTGGGCGTCTTCGTAGAGTTTCATCCGCCCCGTGCGGATCAACGCCACGTCGCCTTCACGCAGCTCGGTGTGCTGCGTTGTCAAAGCCTCCACCAGATCATCGCGTGTGATCCGATAGCCGTCGGGCAGCATCTCCAGGCCTTTTGCCGCGGCGACGTCGATCAGCACGCCTCGCGCCACGAGCGGGGGTATCTTTTCGGCACCGGCCACCTGCCAGCCGCGATCACCGAGATGCGCTTGCGCACGGAACCCATTCCAGATACGTCCGTTCAAACCGAAGTGAACGAGCGCGTCGATATGCGTGCCCATGTGCGTGTACATGGAAATCGCCGCACCGGTGTAACTGACATGCTCGTTCATCGTAGCGCCCACGCGTAGGGGGTCGTCGACCACGGTGCCGTGCGGCGTGTGGGTCATCCAAATCCGATAGTGTGGATCGCCCGCAGCCTGCCAACTCGGCATGCCGATAAAGTAGTCGACCGCCAAGTCATAGACTTCACCACCCGATATCCGGGAGAGAATGGCGCCGCGCGACGCCTCGGTGATCAGATTCAGCCGACCGATCTCGTCGTCCGGACCCCAAGGACTTTTACCGACGGTCCGCTCGGCGCCGCTTGCCGGCAGCGCCAATACCGCCAGCGAAGCGCCCGTGACGATCAGTTGCGAAAGTGCGTGTTTCATTGTCGGTCTCCCGGGGTTGGTGCCATGGTCAATAAGCGGTGGTGAATCGGGTTTGGTGATGCTTGGGCGACTCGGCTTCGTCCAGGAGCACCACCGCCAGATCCTCAATGGAAATCTCCGAGTGACCTGCGCTATCAAGCAGAAGTTCGTCGGTACCCAAGCGATAGTTCCCAGTACGCAGGCCGGGAAACAGGCGTGCCGGTGGACTCAAATAGACCCAGTCCACGCGGGTTTCCGCGAGACAAACCTGCAACTGAGCCAAGCTGGCCTCACCGATTGAGCGAGTGGCCGGGGAAAGGAATCTCGGATCATCGAGCACCGTCCGTCCGGTAGTACCCGGCACCGACAGACTCGCAGCGCCACCCACGATCAATAACCGCACACCGGTGCGGGCCAGTCCGTCCATGAGCGTGCCGGTCGTAGCGGCGACTTCGTCACGATTGCTCGTTGCCGACCGCGTGGCGTTGACCACCGCATCTTTGCCGTGGCTGAGCCGGACCACGTCATCGATGTTGGCCGCATCCCCGACATGGGCAATGGCACCGGCGGGCAACTCATCGAAGCGGGCCGGGTCACGAACGACCGCAGTGACTTCGTGCCCACGTGACAGTGCTTCGCTGACAACCCGGCGTCCGACGTTCCCGGCCGCTCCGAATACCGTGATTCGCATGAATCAAACTCCTTACGCTTCTGTTCAGGCTTGGTTTTTCCACTGAAGAACCCAGTCAGCACCGGGTTTTCTGTCGTTCCACACAAGATACTCAGCATTGGCGATTTAATAATCGGGTTCAACGGAATAAGATTGTTCACGAATATTCACTAATGGCGGGAACGATGAACTCACTGACCGACATCGCGGTATTCACCCAAGTGGTCGATAGCGGAAGTTTCACCGCCGCGGCGGAAGCGCTCTCGCTATCGAAATCGGTGGTCAGCAAATACGTCACCCGACTCGAAGACCGCTTAGGCGCGCGGCTTCTGAATCGCACAACGCGACGCCTGAGCCTCACCGAGGTGGGCAGAGCCTTTTATGAGCGGAGTCGCCGAGCGCTACACGAAATTGAGGAGGCGGAAGCCGAGATTTCCCGGCTGCAGGGTGAGCCGAGAGGAACGCTTAGGCTCAATACGCCGATGTCCTTCGGTATCTTGCACGTGGCGCCCGCACTGCCGGATTTCCTTCGTCAATACCCCGAAGTTTCGATTGACATGAACCTCGACGATCGCAAGGTGGACGTGATCGAGGAAGGGTTCGATCTTTCGGTTCGGATCTCCGAACTCCCGGATTCCTCATTGGTGGCGCGACGGCTGGGGCCCTGTCGTCATGCCGTGGTGGCTGCGCCGGCGTATCTTGAGCAGCACGGCACACCGACCTCGCCGGACGAACTGCAGCACCACAACGTCATCACCTATCGCCATCAGGAAGCCGCCCGCAACTGGCATTTCCGGGCACCGGATGGCACCCCGGTTTCCGTGCCGGTGTCGGGTTCGGTGCAGACGAACAACAGCCTCGCATTGCGCGAAGCGCTACTCGGCGGGGTGGGCATCACGCGTACGCCCACCTTCGCCGTGGGCCAAGACATTCAAGCGGGGCGCTTGCGACCACTCCTGGTCAATTACCAGACGCTGGAGCTTTCCATTTTCCTCGTGTACCCACAACGCCGGCATCTCTCACCGAAAGTGCGCGCATTCGTGGACTTTTTCGCCGAACGGATTTCAAACACACCCGACTGGGATCAGCCAAGCGAGTAATCGATGCGATAATCAGACGCGGGGATTGGATATTCATCGCACGCGTCGCACATCGCCACATCAGCGGATGTGGGCGCGGGCGTTGGTTAGCGAAGCAACAGGGTGGGGATGCGTGATGAGCGCAGCAAATCGGAGGTTTTACTGCCAAACAGCGCGCTGCGCAGCGGCGAATGGTTGTAGGCGCCCATCACCAGAATGTCGATCTGGCGGTCGATAATCGACTGGCCAATAATCCGTTCCGCGTCACCCGGTAGGAGCTCCACGGTGGGTGAAAATCCGGCGGACGAGAGCCTTTCTTCCGCCCACTCCAGCTGCCTGGTGGAATCGGTCTTCTTCCTGCCGGACATCAGAATGTGAATGGGCAGGTCGCGGAACAGCGGGCTGGTGGCGATGCGTTCGATGCCGCGCCGGGCGGTCATGCCGCCGTCGAAGGCGACCATGATGTTTCGCGGCGGCTGGAATGGCTCGGTAACCGCCAGGATAGGACGGCGCAACGAGCGAACAACGCGCTCGACGTTACGTCCCAGGTCGCGTTGGGTTGCCTCAGCGGAGCGGCCACGCCGGCCCAGCACGATCAGCCGTACGCTCGGCTCCAAGTCCACCAGCGTTTCCGCCAGCTCGCCGTGACGTTGGCGGACATCCACCCACGGGGCGCCGGCCACGATGGCCCGTTCCCGCAACCGGTTCAGAAAGATGCGACCCTGTTCACGGGCCGCCTTGCTGCGCGCTTCATCCTCATCGGAGAGCTGGCTTAACAGTTTTTGCCGGGCATTGAAGCCGATGGCGCCGCTGTGGTCATCGCTGTCACTCAGCTCCGGGTGGCGGTTGATCACGTGGAGCAGTTCCATCGGCGCATTCATACGCTGTGCTGCCCAGGCGGCATAGTCAGCCACATGGTCGGCAAATTTTGACTGGTCCACACAGGCCAGTACGCGGTTTTCGCTGTTCATAGTCACGGCTCCCATGCTGGCTAGTGACCCATCAGCCGTTCGACCGCATCCGGTTTATCGTGGACGGCAAAGCGATCCACCATGGTGGCACTGGCCTCATTCAGGCCGATGACCTCCACCGCTGCGCCTTCGCGGCGGAACTTGACCACCACCTTATCCAGGGCGCTGATGGCGGTGATGTCCCAGAAGTGGGCACGACTCACATCGATGCGGACTTTTTCGATCACTTCGCGAAAATCGAAAGCCCGGACAAAGGATTCGGCGGAGGCAAAAAAGACCTGTCCGGTGATCCGGTAGGCACGGGTGCGCCCTTCGTCCTCGGCCATCGAAGCGACATGCAGCACCTGCCCCACCTTGTGGGCGAAGAAAAACCCGGACAGCA
>JAXHTV010000028.1 GCA_034189865.1 Pseudomonadota bacterium
ACGTGGGGATACATTTGCGGTAAGCCGAACTGGCCGAGATTTTCTGGCGTTCACCCATAGAACTGCCGAAGCCCTGCGGCCCCCGGTGGTGTCTTTGTGGATCAACGTCCTATGATACGGTCCTGATATGACGTTCAGGCGACAGACACTGTCAAAGCCCCGAACGTTTCTTGATCCGTGTTCACTCACTCGCAAGGGCGGCCGGCCATCGACAGGCTACTGACACCACGCGCGGGCGTTCTGGAACATCCGCATCCAAGGACTGGTTTCGGACCAGTCGGCGGGCGCCCACGACAGGGTGACGGTGCGTACTGCCCGCTCGGGATGGGGCATCATGATCGTGACCCGACCATCCGCAGACGTGTAGCCGGTCGCTCCGCCTGCCGAACCGTTGGGATTGGCAGGATACACCTCGCAGGCCTCACCTCGGTTGTCCACGTAGCGCAGCGCGGAGTGGGCCAAGTTCACATCGACGGCGTCGTCAAACAGGACCCGACCTTCGCCGTGGGCCACCGGTATGGGCAGGCGCGAGCCGGCCATACCGGAGAAAAACACCGAGGGTGAGGACTCGACTTCCACCAGGCTCAGTCGGGCCTCGAACTGCTCCGACCGATTCCGCACGAACCGCGGCCAATGCTCCGCTCCTGGGATGATGCCTTTGAGTTGTGAGAGCATCTGACAGCCATTACACACCCCGAGCGCGAAGGTTTCCAGACGATTGAAGAATGCTTCGAATTCATCGTAGAGACGCGGATTGAATAAAACGCTCCGTGCCCAACCCCCGCCTGCGCCGAGGACGTCGCCGTAGGAAAAACCGCCGCAGGCCACCAATCCGGAAAAGTCTTTCAGTTTGAAACGGCCACCGATCAGATCGGTCATATGCACATCCACGGCCTCGAATCCCGCCTGATCGAAGGCATAAGCCATTTCGACGTGACCGTTAACCCCTTGCTCTCTGAGCACCGCCACCCGGGGTTTCTGCCCTCCCAAATAAGGTGGACTGACCTTCTCGGCGACATCGAAGGTGAGGCGCGCATTCAGGCCCGGATCATCGCGATCCAGGATTCGATCGTACTCTTGCTGGGCGCACGCGGGATTATCCCGTAGCTGCTGCATGGAAAATGTGGTTTCCGACCAGGCTCGGTGCAGGTTCACGCGATCTTCGTCGAACACCAACCGGCCGCTTAACGTGAAACGCAGCCGGTGATGCGTCGCCGGCCGACCGATCCGGTGACACAGTGCGTCCAAACCCGCCTCGGCCATTCGATCCAGAACCGTACTGATGTCAGTGGCACGAACCTGGATCACCACACCCAACTCTTCGTTGAACAAACCGGCGATGGCCAGCTCACCCAAACTGTCCAGTTGCGCATCGAGGCCGCAGCGGGACGCAAAGGCCATCTCTGCCAGCGTGACCAGCAATCCGCCATCTGAGCGATCATGGCAGGCCAACACCAAACCGTCGCCTATCAGGCGTGAGACAACGCGGAAAAAGGTCCGGAATCGAGCCGGGTCGTCCAGATCCGGCGGCGTTCTGCCGAGCTCGTTGTAGACCTGCGCCAACGCGGAACCGCCGAGCCGATTCTGGCCAGCCCCAAGATCGATCAGCAACAGTTCGCTATCCCCTTGATCCAGACGAAGCTGGGGTGTCACGTGCCGTCGAACATCTTTGACTGGTGCAAACGCCGAAACGATCAGCGACAACGGCGCCGTCACCGCCTGGGACTGGCCATCCGCTTCCCAGACCGTTTTCATGGACATGGAGTCTTTGCCGACCGGTATGGTCAGATCCAGCGCCGGGCAAAGCTCCATACCGACGGCGCGAACCGCTGCATACAAACCCACGTCCTCGCCGGGATGACCGGCCGCCGCCATCCAGTTGGCTGAAAGCACAGCATCGGACGTGTCCGTCAAACCGGCTGCGAGCAGATTGGTCATGGCCTCACCCACCGCCAATCGCGCGGCGGCAGGGTAACTCAATAGGGCCACAGGCGTTCGCTCGCCGATGGCCATGGCTTCACCGGTAAAGCCGCTGTAGCCGGAAGTGGTCACGGCACAATCGGACACCGGCACCTGCCACGGGCCAACCATCTGATCGCGGACGCTCAAGCCGCCAACGGTTCGGTCACCGATGGTGATCAAAAACGTCTTGTCGCCGACTGTCGGCAGCCGCAACACGCGGTAAGCCGCTTCAGACACCGGCAAGCTCAAAAGACGCTGCTCACCGGCGACATTCGCCGTCCAGTCCCGGGCGGGACGGTCCACGTCGCGGGTCATTTTGGGCGGGTGCCCGAACAAGGTCGACAACGGCAAATCAATCGGGCGGTTGCCGAACAAGTCATCTTCCAGCACTAACTGAGGCTCGCCAGTCGCATCGCCCACGACGGCGTAGGGACAACGTTCCCGTTCGCAGATCGCCACCAGGACATCCAGTCGCTCCGGCGTCACCGCCAGCACATAGCGCTCCTGCGCTTCGTTACACCAAATCTCGAGCGGCGACATCCCCGGGTCGGCATTGTCGATTTTGCGCAATTGCAGCCGTCCGCCGCGACCACCATCGTGGAGCAGCTCGGGAATCGCGTTAGACAGCCCCCCCGCTCCCACATCATGGATGGACAAAATGGGATTACCCGACCCGAGCTGCCAGCATTGATCAATGACTTCCTGGCACCGCCGCTCCATCTCCGGGTTGTCGCGCTGCACCGAGGCGAAATCCAACTCGGCGCTACTGGTTCCGCTGGCCATACTGGAAGCCGCGCCGCCGCCCAGGCCCAGCAACATGGCCGGACCACCCAGTACCACCACGTGAGCACCGGCCGGGATGGCCTCCTTAGCGACGTGCGGTCGCCGGATATTTCCCATTCCACCGGCCAGCATGATCGGCTTGTGATAGCCGCGCCACTCTTTGCCGGCGGGACCATCGACGTTTTGCGCGTAGGTTCGAAAATAACCGCTCAGATTGGGTCGGCCAAACTCGTTGTTGAATCCCGCGCCGCCGATTGGCCCGCTCAGCATGATCTCCAAGGCAGAAGCCATGCGCTCTGGCTGCCCCAGGTTCTGCTCCCACGGCTGAGGGAAATCGGGAAGGTGTAAGTTGGATACCGAAAAGCCGGTGAGACCGGCTTTGGTGCGCGCACCGCGACCGGTCGCGCCTTCATCGCGAATCTCACCGCCCACACCGGTGGCCGCACCGGGAAACGGCGCGATGGCGGTGGGATGATTGTGAGTTTCCACCTTCATCAATATGTCGATGGGTTCTTCTCGAAAGGTATAGACCCCATCGGACGATTCGGGAAAAAAGCGCTTGGCGGTAAAACCTTCCATCACCGCCGCATTATCCCGATAGGCCGACAAAACGCGGCCGGGATGATGTTCATAGGTGTTTCGAATCATCTGGAACAACGAATGAGGCATGGCTTGCCCCTCGATGATCCAATCGGCATTGAAGATCTTGTGCCGACAGTGCTCCGAATTGGCCTGGGCGAACATCATCAGTTCGATATCATTCGGATTACGCCCCAGTGCCCGAAAACTCTCCACCAGGTAATCGATCTCGTCTGCCGACAGCGCCAGACCCATGCGCTCATCTGCCTCGACCAGAGCCGCCCGCCCTTTGCCTAGTACGTCGACCGATTGCATCGGTGTTGCGCGGGCCGACATGAACAAGGCTTCGACCTGATCGGCGTTGTCCAGCAGGACCTGAGTCATCCGGTCATGCAGCACATCGCCCAACGTCTCGATGAGATCGGCCTGATCGGAAAGACCCATGAGGTCGTAACGAACCCCGCGCTCGACGCGGCGAACCTTGGCCAAGCCGCAGTTGTGAACAATATCGGTGGCTTTACTGGCCCAAGGCGAGATCGTGCCGAACCGTGGTGTCACCCAAACACTGCGAACGCCCTCCGCGACGTCCATTGTCTGACCCGCGTAGCCCAACAACACCCGAAGAACGTTTTCCTCGCTGGCGGAAAGCTCTCCTTCTACGTCCACGAAATGTACAAACTCGGCATACAAGCCGGTCGTTTCCGGGCAGCACGCCTGAACGCGTTCGATGAGTTTTTTGAGACGAAAATCAGATAGTGCCGGTCCACCAGCTATTTGCATCACGGCCATGAACCTCCCCACGTTAAGAATTCGGAAGCCACCGACTCGGCGCCGACCACATCGGTCCGCTGTCGATCACAAGGCACGCCCGGCGCTGGGTTTCGATCGCATCAATTTGAACCCTGAACGGCCCGCCAATCGAACCCTTTACCCTGAGTTGCAAACTCCATTCCCCCTGCTTCATCCGGCAAAACCGCACGCACCGCGGCCAGAACCCTTTCTTTTGTATTGTTCTTTTCGCTGATGTGCCCCGCCACCAGGTGTTGCAAACGTGTGCGGTCCAACGATTGCAGCAGATCGACCGCCTGTAGGTTATTCAGGTGGCCGAGTGGTCCGCCGACACGCGCTCGCAACTCGGGCGGATAAGGCCCTTCGGCCAGCATGTCCAGATCGTGGTTGAACTCCAGCATCAGCGCGCTCAGGCCATCTAAGCACATACGAATATGGGGGGTGATATCGCCGGCATCGCTCAATATACCCAAGGTGCAGTCACCGTCAGAGAAAACGTACTGACACGGTTCACGGGCATCGTGAGGCACAGGGTAAGGCTGAACGTGAAGCCCGTCCACCGCGAAAGACTCATGTCCGTTGATCAAATGACGGCTCGGTAGCGATGGGGAACGGGCGGCCCGGAAGGTCCCCGTCGTCATCCAAACCGGCAGGCCGTATTTTCGCGCAAGCCGGGGAACGCCGCCCATGTGATCGGCGTGCTCATGGGTAACCAGGATGCCGGCCAATTGGTCGGGGGATGCGTCCAACTGCGCCATTCGATGCTCGACTTGAGAGACCGAGAAGCCGCAGTCGACCAAGACCATGGTCTCGCCGGTGGCGACCAAGGTGGCGTTTCCGCGGCTACCGCTTCCCAAGCTGGCAAAGCGCAACTGGCTCATCGGCAACTCCAGAGGAAATACCGATCCGTGTACTGGGCTCGATTGAGGTCCGAACTCACTTTTTGGCGTCGCCGCCCGGCGTATAAACGGGTCCCGGAAACGCGGTCACATTGCCTTCGGCCGGAACGATACGAGGCGTAGCCTCGCGCGTTACTTCGTCGATTCGGATCACCGCATGCATGGGTATCAAGCTGCGACGCACTTCGTTGAATTCGTCCTTGAGCCGCTCTTCCGAGGGATCAAGAACCAAGTCCGAGCGGGTACCGAACACCAGATCTTCCACACAGATGAAGCCATAGAGCATCTCTTGGTGGACCTTGCGCGCGAAAATCTCGTAGATCTTACCTTGGTTGATAAAAACCACTTTAAAGAGTGTCTTGGCCGCCATCGTCTCTCTGCCATCCTTCACCAGGCCGATACGGAATCCGCACTCCTTCTCACGGCGATACGGCGATTGTCCGCAGACATCGCGCGAAGCGCCATGACTAATTCGCAAACGGGAAAAATACGCTCAATATGCGCTTAAGGAGTGACGGCAAACGCCCGAAAATCCGATCCAACTAACTGCAACGGGGCGATAGTCTAACCGAATCATTCGGAGGGCCAAAGCCCGGATTGGCGGATCGTACCCCTCATCTCAGGCAGGAATCGAGGCCTTACGGGAAGAAATGGCGGGTTCGTCTCTTGAACGAACCCGCCTGGAACCCATCGCTTAGGCCACGCGAGGCATGGTTTCACCCTGCCCGGAGCGGACCACCTCAGACCAGTCGATCAGGCGGACCTCACCATTGTGACCTTCAACCAGCGCGGTACAGCTCTCAACCCAGTCGCCGCAATTGCCGTATCGAATACCCTGAATATCGGACAACTCGGCCCGGTGGATGTGACCGCAGATGACGCCATCAATGCCGAATCTGGCCGCCTCCCGGGCCACCGCCTCCTCGTAGTCGCTGATGTAGTTAACCGCTTCTTTGACCTTACTTTTGACAAAAGCGGACAAGGACCAATACGGCCGCCCCATCACGCTGCGCACGAAGTTGACCGGTTGGTTCAGCCGCAACAGCGTGTCGTACATCTTGCTGCCGAACATGGCGACCAGCTGGGAGTATTGAACGACGCTGTCAAACTCGTCGCCATGCAAAACCAGATATCGACGCCCGTCGGCCGCCTGATGGATGTCGTGGCGGCGTATCTCAACGTTTCCGAAGCGGGTTCCGACATGATCCCGGAACATGGCATCGTGGTTTCCCGGGACGTAGATCACTTCAGTGTCATGCTTGGCCGCACCCAGCACGGCGCGGAGGACATCATTATGCGCCTGCGGCCAATAGAAGCTGCGCCGGAGCGCCCAAGTGTCGATGATGTCTCCGACCAGATAAAGTTTTTCACACCGAACGGATTTCAGGAAATCCAACAAAAATGTGGCCTGGCAGCCCCTTGACCCCAAATGAACGTCAGAAATCCAAACTGTGCGATAGTGCTGACCGCGGATGGCGTGGACGTTCTGCATTTGTTCGCTCCGATGTTTTCGTTAACCCATGAACCTCTGATTGTCAGGCGGCGGAGGAAATGGATGTTGCCGACTCACCCGCCGAACGTTGTTCGTCGGTCCAGACCGAGCGACAAATGACCTTTTCCAGGTCGGCTCGCCCCGCGTACTTTCTTGCAATGTCGTGAACTTCACGCATGAGCCCGGTATCGAGCGTGATCGGCTCCAGCCCCAAGTCCAACAGACAGCGATTTTCGACCTGAAGATCGTTCTCCAGCGCTTCTTTTCTGGGATTGGACAGGAAATCGACTTCGGCACCGGTGAGCGATGCAACTTTCTCCGCCAGATCCCGCACCCGATGGGTTTCAGTCACCTGATTGAAGATTCGCACCTGACTGCCCTTGACGGGGGGATTCGCCAGGGCCATTTCGATGCAACGGACGGTATCCTGAATATGGATAAACGCCCGGGTCTGTCCACCCGTGCCATGAACAGTGAGCGGGTGGCCAACAGCCGCCTGCATCAGGAAACGATTCAAAACCGTGCCGTAATCGCCATCGTAGTCAAAGCGATTGATCAATCGCTCGTCTTGCGCGGTTTCCACCGTCTGCGTGCCCCAGACCACGCCCTGGTGAAGATCGGTGATCCGCAAACCGTCGTTCTTGTTGTAGTAGTAGAACAACAACTGATCCTGGGTCTTGGTCATGTGATACACACTGCCCGGATCGGCCGGATAAAGGATTTCCTGTTCCACCCAACGATCCTTGGCGTCCCGAACTCGGACCTTGAGGTAACCCTCGGGGATTCTGGCACCATGGGTGGAGTATCCGTATACGCCCATCGTGCCCAGGTGAACCAGATGGGCATCGATCCCTGTGTCCACCAAGGCGCACAAAACGTTCTGCGTACCGATCAAATTGTTCGCCAGGGTGTAGCGTTTGTGCTGCGAGGACTTCATTGAATACGGCGCGGATCGCTGCTCCGCGAAATGCACCACGGCATCCGGCGAGAACGCCCGAATCTGCTGGCACAAGCGCTCATACTCGTTGGCCACATCAATACGACAAAACTCGATCGATCGGCCGCTAACCGCCGACCATGCGGCCAAGCGGACGTCCATGGGACGAATGGGCGTCAACGAACTGACCCCCAACTCGTTATCGATATTGCGGCGGGAGAGGTTGTCCACAATCAAAACATCATGCCCACGGGCAGACAAATGTAAGGCCGTGGGCCAACCGCAAAAACCATCGCCACCCAACACTATGATTTTCATCGTTCGCTCCGATCGATTTTCAGCATGTCCAGAATCGAAGTCTCATACGCCGTTTCGGCGGGCACGAGATAGTTAACAAACTCATCTACCGACCTTGTGACCGAACACTGTTCAGCGAACGTGCGGCATTGCTCGGACGGGATTTCCAGCGCCGCCAGCGCCGCTTCCCTGAGATCCTCACTCAAATAACCCGTCTGTCCGTGCTCGACCAATTGCGCCGGGCCGGCAACGGGATAGGCTGCAACCGGCACACCGCAGGCCATGGCCTCCATCACCACCAGACCCAGGGTGTCGGTACGGCTCGGAAAGACCAGACAATCAGCAGCGCCGAGGTGACGCACCAACTCCGCACCGACCTTGGCGCCGGTAAATCGTGTTTCGGGATAGCGGGACTGCAATTCTTCCCGCGCCGGTCCGTCCCCCACGACATACTTGGTGCCGGGCAGGTCCAAGCGCAGGAAATCCTCGATATTTTTCTCCACCGCAACCCGCCCCAGATACATGAAAATGGGGTGTTGATCGGGCAGAAAGTCTTTGTCGCCCGGTACGAAGTGGTCGGTGTCCACGCCGCGGGTCCATACAACAAGGTTCTGAAAGCCGCGACCGGCCAACTCAGCCTGCAAAGCGGGTGTACTCACCATGGTCCGGGTCGCCGCGCTGTGAAACCATCGCATCATGGCGTAACCCGGCCACAGCGGCAGAACCGGAACGCGCGCTTTCACATATTCCGGAAAGCGGGTGTGGAAGGACGTCGTAAACTGCAGACCTTTATTGACGCAGTAACGGCGTGCCGCGATACCCAAAGGCCCCTCAGTCGCAATATGAATGCGGTCGGGCTCAAACTCCCAAAGCAAGCGACGCAACTTAAAATCCGGCGCAACAACCGCCAGGCGAATTTCGGGATAACTGGGCATGGGGATGGTTTGGAACAGGCCCGGGTGAATCACCTTCACGCGGTGGCCACGCGTTTCCAGCTGTCGCTCTAACGTGGTGAGGGTTCGAACGACGCCATTAATTTGCGGCTTCCAGGCATCCGTGACGATCGCAATCCGCATTCGTTTCCTCGCTGTGGTGGTATCTGGAACCACGGCTTCCACGAAACACCGGCCGATCATCAAGCTAAGCGTCCCGCATGCCGTATCTCATGCGGGACCTCAGTATGGGTGGGAGTTATGACAGTTTGGTAACTGCCAGATAACGGTTTTGTGATGGTGTCACAAACCAACCAGGAGGCAGCAAAGTGGACAACCAAGCCAGCGTACCGGATGGTCGGCGAGGAAAAATCAGGTTTTCACAGCAGCGCATCAGGGATCAAACTGTGCTAAGCCGGGCCTGCCTGTCACACGGCTGACATATTTGAATGGCTCTGCAGCAATCGATAGCGCGAAGCCACAGCCCGGACCGGCATGTGTCTAAAGGCGAAGCGCCACCCCCTGTCGGAGGTGGCGCGTATGGAGCAGATGATTAAAACGCCCGGGGGGTTACGATTGAATTTTCAGCTTCTGACGTTTGGTGACCTCGCGTTTGGGCAGCACCAGCTCTAACAGGCCGTCTTTACACGTCGCTTTGGCTTTATCCGGATCAACCGAGGAGGGCAGCATGACGGTCCGGCTGATCTCTTCCCGGCGAATCTCTTGACGAAAATACTCGCCTTCTTTTTCTTCCTTCTCTTCCGAGCGTTTCTGTCCCCGGATGGTCAGGCTTTGGTCAGTCAATGAGACATCCAAATCATCCTTGGTCATACCCGGGACTTCGGCGCGGACGATGATTTCGTCATCTTGATCGATCACGTCCACTTTTGGCACCGCCGTTTCCGCTGTAAACCACTCATCCCACCGCGGCCATTCCCGGCCGAATGGCAACATGGACCGACCGAAGAATCGATCGAACTCCCGCTCCATGTCCCGGAACGGATGCAGCCAGCGCTCGCGGGAAACCAGCGGCTGTGGAGAGTTTGGCTCCGCCGGCTTGGCCTCACTCTTGGATTTGCTTCGCGTTTTCCTCTCTACCATCGGTCGTCTCCTTGACTTCACGTCACTCAACAGTCGATAAACCCACTGCCTAAACAACAATCTAGAACATGGAATCCAAGATTAAGAACTCAACCCCAACCAGCGCTTGACGTAAGTCAAACCCGCCCCATCGATCGCCCCGACGCCGTCGGTGTCGCACGGGCCATTGCGCGCGTTTTCTAGTATCCTCAGGCGAACAAGCCCAATGGGCCGACTGGGTCGGCCGGGTTTTTACAATTACGAAATCCAAGGAAGGAGACTATGGGACCTCTTAAAGGAATCAAGGTTCTGGAAATCGCCAGTATCGGCCCCGGACCATTCTGCGGAATGATGCTCTCGGATATGGGGGCGGAAATACTCCGCGTGGACAAGAAAAACATCCCCTCGCTCAGTGGGAAATACGACGTCTTAGGGCGTGGCCGGCGCTCGGTCGCCGTCGACCTCAAAAAACCGGAGGGTGTCCAAGCCGTTCTCCGGCTCGCGGAAAAAGCGGATGTTTTGATGGAAGGCTACCGGCCGGGCGTGATGGAGCGCCTGGGACTGGGACCTGATGTCTGCCTGGAGCGCAATCCGAAATTGGTTTACGCCCGGATGACCGGCTGGGGTCAGTACGGTCCCCTAGCCCATGCGGCGGGTCACGATATGAATTACATCGCCATCTCCGGTGCGCTGGCGGCCATCGGACGAGCCGGCGAGCGTCCCGTGCCCCCACTCAATCTCGTGGGCGACTTCGGCGGCGGTGGCATGCTGCAAGCGTTCGGCATCGTCTGCGCTTTGCTGGAAGCTCAGCGCAGTGGCCAGGGCCAAGTGGTCGATACGGCCATGACCGACGGCGCCGCCACCTTGATGGCCATGATTTACGGATTTAAAGCATCCGGCATGTGGAAAACCGAGAAAGGCAGCAACATGCTCGATGGTGGTGCCCATTTCTACGATACGTACGAAACAAAAGACGGCAAGTACGTTGCCATCGGCTCCATCGAGCCCCAGTTCTACAAACTGCTGCTGGAAAAAACCGGGCTGGCTGATGACCCGGAATTCAGAGCCCAGATGAATCAACGCAAGTGGCCGGAACTCAAAGAAAAACTGGCCGCCGCGTTCAAAACCAAAACCCAAGATGAATGGACCGAGATCATGGAAGGCACCGATGTGTGTTACGGTCCGATTCTGGACATGAACGAAGCGCCGAAGCATCCGCACAACGTGGCTCGAAAAACGTTCATCGAGATCGAAGGCGTCATGCAGCCTGCGCCGGCGCCCCGCTTTAGCCGGACGGTACCTGAAGTTCAAGGACCGCCGCCCAAAGCCGGACAACATACGGACGACGCACTGGCGGATTGGGGATTTTCACAATCCGAGATCGACGAACTCAAACAAGCCAAAATCGTCTAAAGTGCCGGCTTAATCAGGGGGCTGGGTGCTCATCGAATCAGACGTCTATCCTTGAATCGGCCGGATCGTCGACGATCCGGCCGATTCAAGAAAGCTGAAGCCCATACCCACGGATCGGGAGCTCAGACCATGCCCAAGTTGAACGACCACCGCTTTGCCATTGGGCTGATTGCAGTGCTTTGCATGGTATCGGCTTCGGTATATGCGACACCGAAACCGGCACCCAATGGCATCACGTTACCTGACGACTACCGCCGATGGGATGTGATTGCAGTATCTCAACGCCGGGATAACCAAACTTTGCGCGTGATCTTAGGCAATCCCGCCGCCATGGCGGCGGTTCGCCAAGGCCAACATCAACCCTGGCCGGATGGCAGCATCTTGGCCAAGGTCGTGTGGACGCAAGCCCAACACGAAATCTGGCCCGATGCCTCCGTCCCCGGTGAATTCGTGCATGTGGAGTTGATGGTCAAAGACCGGGAGCAGTACCGCGCCACCGGCGGTTGGGGATTCGCCCGATGGCAGGGGGACGAGCTTAAAGCATACGGTGCATCAACCAACTTCAGCCGAGAGTGTTTCAGCTGCCACCAACCCGTAGCCGACCAGGACTATGTCTTTACGGTACCTGCCGCTTGGCCGAAATAGCCCAGGGGCGGGTTTGATGGAGACGCTGGAATTTGAACAGGAAGACGTCCAGCGTCATAGCAAGGAAGAATCGACCCATGGAAATTTGGGTGCTCGTGATCATATTGATCGCGCTCGGTATATTGATCCTGCTGGATATCCGAACGGAAGATACCGAACTGGACGACGACGATGACGCGGAACCGGACGACTTCGGCTTGGACTCCAGTTGGGACCGGCATTTTCGCCAACGCGACGAACAAGAGCGAGACGAACGCGACTAATTGTTGTCCAAACCGGACAGAAGTTCCCGCACTCCCTCCGCGATGAGGCGTGATAGATCGATATCGTTACTGGCATGCACTACCGTGTTGGCGGTGACCAAAGAGCTCAGCCCCGTGCGGTCTAACGTGGCCAAGGCATCGCCACAAAACAGCGCATGCACCGCCACAGCCATCACGTCTTCTAACCCTTGCTGACGCAATCGTTCGACGCTTCGAGCCAGGGTCGTCCCGGTGGAGATGATGTCATCAACCAAAACCGCTGTGCGGTCGCGCCACGCGCTCACATCCGGCAAATCGATTTCCAACGCCCGATCTCCGAGACGCCGTTTGCGCTGGATGACGTATGGCGCATCCAAAGCAGAAGCGATCTCGCCCACCCACTGCTCGCTCTCTTCATCCGGGCCGACGATAAGCGGATGCACGACATGCCGCGCAATCCATTCCGCCACTGCCGGAGCTGAACCGACCACGTTGCTGGGCACGGTATAAACTTCGGCCAGATCATGAATTCGGTGAAGATGCGGATCAACGGTCACCAAACCGTCGATTACAGCCGACAGCAGGCGGGCAAAATAGCGCGCCGTGACCCCCTCACCCCGGCGAAAACGCGTATCTTGGCGCATGTAGGGTAAATACGGGGCCACCAGAATCACTCGTTTCGCGCCCAAATCACGAACCGTTTGTGCCGCGAATACCAGCGGCAGGAACTTCTCGTCCGGTTGGCTCATCTCGGCCACCAGCACCACGTCCTGCCCGGCACAATCCCCGAGGATACGGAGGTAAGACTCACCATCCGGAAATCGACGAAACTCCCATTTGAGCAATGCCGAGTTCAAGTGACCACACAGTTCCGTGGCCATTGGTTCCGCGCCTGGCAGGGCCAGCAATAACGCCGTCATAATGGGGTCACGTGCTCCGCTGCGGCATCGCCATGTTCGTCGTTGGCCAGTGTGATGATTTCCCCCGTTGTTTTCCGATAGCCCAGGGCATAGCGCAATTCGCCCTTCGTCTCAGCGTGAATCGTATAGAGCGGATCACCGGCGTCAAGTTGCTGACCCAGCCGAACGTGAATCTCCGCACCCGCGGCGGGCGCACCAGGAGCCCCGGCCAGTTTGGCCAACCGCGACAAGCGTCGGTTATCCATGTCCAAAACCCGCCCGGAACGGGCGGCCTGGATGGTGCTGCGGTGACGGGCCCGCGGTGGTGTTCTCATCCCACCTTGCGCCTCACAGATGGCTTGAAACTTCTGCCAAGCCAGTCCGTCTGTTAGTGTTTGCCGGGCCAGCTGAAGGGTATGGACCCGATCGCCCAGCCCACCCATTTCCAGAATGTCAGCCGCGATTAAAAGACTGCGCTCGCGCAAATCGCGCGGCGCTTGCGGGTGGTTCTGCAATACCGCCAGCACGTCTTGCGCCTCCAAAGCGGGGCCAATGCCAAACCCAACCGGTTGCGAGCCGTCACTGGCCAAAACCCGGATGATCAATCCGACCCGCTGGCCGACCTTTTCCAAACGGCGGGCTAGCCGTTCCCCCGCTTCGGCCGAACGCACCTTGGCGGTGGGACCGATGGGCATATCGATGAGCACATGCGACGAACCGGCAGCTGCCTTTTTCGACACCACTGAGGCAATCAACTGACCTTCGCTGTCCACGTCCAGGGCACGTTCGACACGTATCAGGGTATCGTCGGCCGGACTCAAACGAACCGCGCCGCCCCAAGCAATACACGCCCCCTCCCGATCGACCACGCGCCGCATGTCCGCCAAATCCAAGTTCACCGGTGCCAGTGTTTCCATGGTATCGGCCGTACCCGAGGGCGAAGTGATCGCGCGGGAAGATGTTTTGGGCATGATCAGCCCGCAAGCGGCCACAATGGAAACCACAATGGGGGTGGTCCGATTGCCCGGCAGGCCACCCACACTGTGTTTGTCGACCACCTGGGGATAGTCCCAGTGCAGGCGTTCTCCGGCCGCCGTCATGGCTTCGGTCAAAGCGATGATTTCTTCATCGTCCAGTCGATCACCCGCAGTCCCGGCAATAAAGGCGGAAATCTGAACGTCGGAATATCGGTCCGCCACGATGTCCTGAACAATGGCATCCAAAGCCGGCCCCTCCAGGCGGTTTCCGTACAGCTTGGAGCGAACAAACCGAAAAGACTCCACTGGCTCAGGGTGGGAGACAAACACGCGATCCCCCTCCCGCAGTTGCAGAAGTCGCCACGCGGATTCCGAAAAACCGGCTTCCTCATAGCCGAGCAGATGATCGTAAATGACGTTTAAGGTAGCGATGATCTCGCGCTCGCCGTTCCCAACCCGGATACGGGACTGAGCGTCGAACCCTTCCGCCCGGCAGACCGGACAATCCTCTCGCATGTAGATCACAGGTTCTTGGTGGGTGTCGATACCCATACGCCGCGCGACAAGGCCGTGCGCACCCATCGTATTTTGTTTTCGCATTTTCCGACTCAATGGGGCAGGCGGTCGTTAGACCGATTCACTTGAGGTTGAATTTTTCGTCTTGCCCGGGAACGTTCACCGTCCAGCCTAACTCGCTTTCCAAGAACCCGGCAAAGGTGGTGGCTGCATGTGATTCTCCATGGGTGACGAAGGTGCGCCGGGGCGGTTCCGGCATCTGCCGCAACCAGTCGATCATTTCCACGTGGTCGGCATGGGCCGAGAGGCTGTTGATCTGTCTGACTTCGGCTCGGATGGGTACCACACGGCCGTGAAGCTTGACCGCGTCGGCGCCATTGACCATCGCCTCGCCCCGAGTGCCCGCGGCCTGAAATCCGGTGAACAGGACCATATTGCGATGATGTCCTCCAAAGGTTTCCAAATGATGCAATACGCGACCGCCCGAAGCCATGCCACTGGCAGAGATAATCACCATGGGTCCGTGCCGCCGCCCTAAGGCCTTGGATTCTTCGGCGGTTCGAACATATTGGGCCGATTCGCACATTTGCCGACAGGCCCGCCCGTCCAGTTTGTGCTCGTCGGCGTGAGCGAGGAACAACTCGGTGGCATCGATCGCCATGGGACTGTCGATGTAGATCGGCAGATCGGGAATCCGGCCAGCGGCCTTGAGCTGACTGAGCACGTAAAGCAGAATCTGCGCGCGGCCAACGGCGAAGGTCGGTACGATCATCACGCCCCCGCGCGCCGCCACATCGTTCACCAAGCCTGAGATAACCGTCGCCGGATCCTCGTCAGAATGCCGTCGGTCGCCGTAAGTCGACTCCACCACCAAGTAGTCCGTCTGACCCAGCGGCTGCGGTGCTCGCATCACCGGGTCATTGGCGCGGCCGACATCCCCGGTAAACGTGATCGAGCGGCGCTCATCGGACAACCGCACGCTAGCGGCACCCAGTATATGCCCCACGGGCGAAAACGCGCATTGGAATCCACCGAGGTCAATCTGTGCGCCCCACGGCACGGGGACCAACTGATTCAGGCAGCGCTCCGCGTCCGCTTGGGTATACAGCGGCAATGCCGGGTGATGGCGGGAATAGCCCCGAAGATTGGCGTAGCGGGCTTCTTCCTCCTGAAGATAACCCGAGTCCGGCAGCAAGATACCGCAAAGATCCGCCGTTGCAGCGGTGCAGTAGATGTCGCCTTCAAAGCCCCGCTTACACAGCAATGGAAGGTATCCGCTATGATCCAGATGGGCGTGGGTCAACACCACCGCGTCCAAACGAGCGGGATCGAGCGGCAAGGGCTGCCAGTTTCGGCGACGCAGATCCTTTAAGCCCTGAAACAAACCGCAATCGACAAGAACCGAACCGCGCTCACCCGTTAAAAGGTATTTGGATCCGGTGACCGTGCGGGCAGCACCCAAAAACTGAATTTCCATTTATTGTTCTCGTTTCTATCGCGACAGATGAATGGCTGAGCGGGACGACAACCGCATCGTTCCTCATATTGGCGACAGAAAGCCGCTGCCATCCTGACCCAGGTCAGATTCGCACATCAACCGTGCCAGTAAATGTGAGCATCTTCCAAGGGAACCGTCGCGGCCGGATGGAAGGGCACAACCCGGGCGGTATAGTGTTCCGCCGGCCGGCCAACAGGAACGCTGGCTTCATAGAGGAACCCATTGACGGCACCGGCAAGCGCATCTTTTTTCTCCATCACCACTACCTCAGGCTCTGCACCGTCCAACGGTTCGGCGAACAGCTCGACTCGAACCTGTTCGGGTTTGAGGTCATCCAGGTAGACCGGCAAAGTGAAATGCATCGACTCGCCATCGACGACCAAATTCTGCTCGCCACAGTGTATGTTCTGCCAATGGGCCGAGAGATCGCTTTTCCACTGCCTCAACTCGGCCGCGATTCGGCCGTCATCGCCGATCCGCTCTCGGTAGGCCCGGGCCGCGGGTAAATAGTAGTTTTCGGTATATTCCCGAACCATCCGGTTGGTACTGAAACGCGGCGTCAACTCGGACATACTGGCCCGCATCCGGGCGACCCAGCCGCGGGGGATACCGCGCTCGTCGCGCGTGTAAAAACACGGGGCGATCTCGCGCTCCAAAAGGTCGTAGAGCTGTATCGCTTCTTGGCGATCCCAAGCCGGATCATCGCCATGCTCCTGGCCATCACCAAGCGCCCAGCCGAGATCCGGACGATAGGCTTCCGCCCACCAGCCATCCAATTCCGAGAGATTCAGGCCGCCGTTGACCAGGACTTTCATGCCACTTGTCCCGCTGGCCTCCCAGGGACGTCGCGGCGTATTGATCCAGAGATCCACCCCCTGAACGAGTTGTTCGGCGATCAACATATCGTAATCCGCCAGAAAAACGCCGTGATTTTGCACTTCGGAACGGGCCAGGAAATCGATCCAGTGGGTCACGATGCGTTTGCCGGCTTCATCGGCGGGGTGGGCTTTTCCGGCAATAATGATCTGCATGGGCTGATCGGCGTTGGTCAGCAATCGCACTAGGCGATCCGGATCATAGAGCAAGAGATCGGGTCGTTTGTAGGTGGCAAATCGACGCGCAAAACCAATGGTCAGTACATTGGGGTCCAACAGCCGTTCAACATGTTCGATGTGCTCGGGATTGACGCCGCTGGCCCGAATTTGGTCCACATAGCGACGGCGCGCATAGTCGACCAACTGTTTGCGACCGGCCGCGCGAAATTCCCACAACTCTTCGTTGCTGGCTTCACGAATATCCTTCTCAAGCGTCTCCTGTGTGCCGATCCAGCGTCCTTTGCCACAGATCCGCGTCCACAGCTTGTCCGCCGCGACCGAGTCCCATGACGGCACATGAACGCCGTTGGTGACATAGCCCACCGGAACTTCGCTTCGCGGCCAATGCTCGAACAACGGCTGAAACAAGCGACGCGAAACATCCGCATGAAGCTGGCTGACGCCATTGATCGCAACGCTGCCCCGGATGGCGAGTATCGCCATGTTAAATGGTTCCGATGGATCCTCGGGGTTACGTCGCCCCAGAGATGCCAACTCTTTCATGCTGATGCCCAAGCGTTCGCAATACGGACACGCATAACGTTCGAACAATTCAGGAGAAAAACGATCGAACCCCGGCGCTACGGGGGTGTGTGTCGTGAACACGTTGCCGGCGCGCGTCGCAGACAGTGAGGTCCAAAAATCCTGTCCGGTCTTTCGCATGTGCGAAAACGCGCGCTCCAAAACCAGAAACGCCGCGTGGCCCTCGTTCAAATGACACACTTCCGGGTTAAGGCCCAACTCCTCGATCAATCGCCAGCCACCGACGCCCAACGCGATTTCCTGCAACAAGCGCATTTCATCCCCGCCGCCATAAAGCTGACCGGTGATACCCCGATCCACCGGGCTGTTCATGGGATCGTTACTGTCGAGCAAATACAGCCGGATACGCCCCACCTGAACCTGCCAGGTCCGCAACCGGAGGGTCCGGCCCGGAATCTCGACGAGTATCCTGAGCCACTCGCCCTCCTCGTCACGTACCGGCGTCACGGGGAGTTGGCTGGGGTCGTTATGAGGATAGAAAGCCAATTGATTTCCGGCAGCGTCGATGCCCTGACGAAAGTAACCTTCCTGATACATCAGGCCGACGCCCCATAGCGGTAGCCCCAAGTCACTGGCGGTTTTAAGATGATCTCCCGCCAGGATGCCAAGCCCACCGGAGTAAATCGGCAGCGCCTCGCTTAAACCGAACTCCATGCTGAAGTAGGCAATACCCTTGAGCGCACCCTCTGGGACACAACCCTCGAACCAGCTACCGGACGCCTGAAAATCCCGTCGCGACTGCAGTTGAGTATGCACCAGCTCGCAGAAATCCGAGTCTTGAGCCAACTCTTTCAAACGCACCGCCGAAACGCTATGGAGCAGCAGCCAAGCGTTGCGCGTGGCATTCCACAGTTCCGGATCGATTCTGGCCCAGATCTTGTCGGTGGCGTGGCTCCAGGACCAGCGAAGATCCAGAGCCAACTCGGCCAGATCCTCAAGCCCCTCAGGCAAACTCGGGAGGGTGAAACGGGCAATAGAATCCATTCGACGATTCCTAAATTTTATTTCGGTGAGCCGATTAGACCGACATCCAGCACATTCTCATTAACCCGTCCAACCAAGAAATCGTCAAGGTTATTCAGCGTGGTTTGGGCAATTTCGGTCAATGCTTCGTGGGTAAAAAAGGCTTGGTGGCCCGTTACGATGACATTCGGGAAACTCAGTAGTCGGGTAAAAATGTCATCCGGGATAAAAGTATCGGACAAATCTTGGAAATACAGATCAGATTCCTCTTCGTAAACGTCCAAGCCAACGGCACCCAAATGCTGTTTCTTGAGCGCGTCGATGAGTGCAGATGCGTCGACCAGCGCACCCCGACTGGTGTTGATCAACATCGCCCCCCGCCTCATTCGCGACAGCGTACTCTCGTTTATGAGATGTTGCGTCTCAGGCGTCAAGGGAGAATGAAGAGAGACAATATGGGATTGCGCCAAGAGTTGCTCAAAATCCACGTAAACCGTACCGAGCGCCTCGGCATCGGGATTGGGAAACGGATCATACGCCAGTAATTTGCATCCAAATCCGGCCATAATGCGACTGAATGCCAAACCAATCTTGCCAACCCCTACCACACCAACCGTCTTGCCATGAAGATCGAAGCCCAACAAACCATCGAGGCGAAAATTGCCCTCGCGAACCCGGTTATAAGCGCGATGTATTTTGCGATTGAGCGCCAGGATCAAGCCGACGGCAAACTCAGCGACAGCTTGGGCAGAGTATTCGCGCACACGCATCACCGTGATCCCGAAACGCTCGGCCGCGGCAAGATCGACGTTGTTATAACCGGTGGCCCGTAAAAGAACGAGGCGAGTCCCACCGTCACTGAGCCGCTTGAGCACATCCGCGCAAAGCCGATCATCGACAAAACAGCACACGGCCTCGTACCCTTTGGCCAAAACTGCCGTCTCTGACGTCAGGGTCGAATCGGAAAAATGAAGGGTATGCCGACCCGAAGTATTGGCCGCGCCCAAATAGGTTTCATCATAAGGCCGAGCGCTGAAGACCAGCACATCCATTTGGGAAATACCTGCTTAGTCGAGAGCCAAGATAACCAGGAAAACGCCCCCTGATTGTCGACGGTCAATCCCCTCGTAACAAGGCCTCAACGGCAGACTCCGCGTTTAACCAATCGTCCAGCTCGGTGCCCTGGACAAATCCCCGCTGTTCGGCCAAATAGTAGGCCGCCTCGGCGATCATGCGTTCTCGCTCAGTCGGTGTAACAATCGTCAAAGGCTTCTTAGAGCGCGCCCCTGACCGACCTCGTTTCACCGTCGATTGCTTCGCTGCCGTACGCTCCGTAACAGTTGATTCTTTGGAACGTGATCGCGTCGACACCTTGGCAGGGGATTTGGCGCCCCCCTTGCCTGACGAACCGGACGTTTTGCTTTTTGTCGACGCAGAATTGTCTGCCGCAGCCTTGCTTGACCGCTTTTTAACGGAACGCTGTACCGTGACGGGAGGACGCTCTTTGGATGTCATAACGACGTACCTTTAAGTATTGACAACACCTTACCGGTATCAGATGAAACACGCGTGAACGCTTCGCGCTCTCGCTCCCTCGTTGCGACGCCAAATAACCTACCTCTGTGATTAGTGCGAAAAGAGATGCACGTCAACTCTTGTGTGCACACGAACCCAGACAAATCCGCGCGGACGAAACACCGGATTGGAAAGCTGCTATGCTGATGACGGAATACAATTGAAGCTCAGTGGGATAAACGCCATGCCGGAAATCAGCATGATTCTCATCCTGGTAGCCATTGCTTTACTGATCGTTTTGGAAATTGCTTCCGACCGGGAGATGGACCCCGACGACTACCCCTCGCTGGACGAACTGGACATCGACCCGAGTTGGGACAACGATCGCTACCGACGTATTCTCGGCTGGTTCGAGAAGGACAAGAATGATCGGTAGCACAGCCAGCAACCTTTTCGATAGTGATCAATCAGCAATCCCAGTGTATTTGGAGCACTGACCAAACAAGTTCTGATCCATCATGTTGCGAAGCACATTCTCGTTAACGACACCGATGATTCCATGAACAAACCCTCCCATAAACGAACGCGTTTCGTCGGACGACTATTCACGTTGGTGGGGGTGTTACTGATCTTGCTGATTGTCGGCCTGCCCACGTGGTTCGCATCGACACACCTCTACTGGGGCGAAGCGCTCACCCCTGGTGCCTACGACTACCCAGCCAATGCCGCCTCCGGCTGTCCGTCGGGCCCGCGTGATGGCAATGCCGGCGTCTTCCGCGATCAACGCACCGAACAGGGATTTCGATATACCGTCAAGACGCCCACCAACTATGATCCCAACCAGGCCCACCCGCTTGTGGTGGTGTACGCCCCCAGCGGATTGAGCGCGAGCCTGTCCGAAAGGATGGTGGGACTGACGCGAGAGGCTACGCGCGCCGGCTTCATTATCGCCTGGGCCGGTAGCGGCCGTATGAGCATCTCCGCAGTCCAGGAGTTCAGTACCATTCCAAAGCAAATCAGTGAGAAATGGTGCATCGATATGCGAAGGGTTTACCTAACTGGCCACTCAGACGGTGGAACCATCGCAAGCGCCATCGCATTTATGGAAGAAACACGCCATATCCCTGCCGCGATCGCCCCTAGCGCGGCCGGAATCCGATCCGGTGATTTAAAGGCCTACTCCTGCCCGGATCCGCTATCGGTCATGGTCATGCACAACGAGAAAGATCGTTTGTTTCCAAGCTTCGGCGAGAGTGCGGCACGGTGGTGGGCGAACTGCAGCGGTTGCCAGCAGGAACCGATCCCCAGCGACGTCGACGGTTGTGTCGTTTTCCCGGATTGTCGCAACGACGTTCAGACATGGTTTTGCCAGTCGCCGGGTGGGCATATGAAATGGCCGGATCGGAACAGAGAAATCATACGGTTTTTCTCAGCTGCGGAACGAGACTTGAGTTCATCCAACTGACATTGCTGAGAGAGAGCGGCGTGAGAACCCGGGGGCGGCATCATCAGCCGTCTTGGCCGCCCAAACGCTGCCCCAAACCAAACGATAAAAAAGCAAAACGCCAGACTTCCGCAGAGAAATCTGGCGCATAATCACTATAGGGACTTGAGCAGAAACTCAAGAGCGGCGCATTGCCCTGGACATCAGAAATGCGAATAACCCACCCGCCAAAACAAGGATTACCACCACCGGCACAATAAACCGAGAGATGGGGAACAATCCCACTGCGAAGGGGAAAACCGAGGGAGGAATTGCACCAGCATCCGGAGAGGTCGCCGTCACGATCCCGATATAGCGGCCTTCTTCTGTGAACGAGAAATCCAGTGAAATCGTTCCGGTCGGATATCTCTTGGGCGGCGCATAAAAGATCGTGGCCGCTTCGATATCCTGCTGGGTTCCAAGGTCCGCCAAGGTGGCCGTATTGCCGATCTCGTTAACGTCCTTGATGATTCGAAAATCGACTTCCATATTTCGTAACTCGTCACTCATGAAATCGAGTACGAAAATCGCGTGGCCGACAATAGGAATATCTTCGCAGAACTCCTGTGTCGCCCGCTTCTCCGGCTGATAACCGGTAAAGTGTGCCCGGTATGACCCAATCCTCATCACGCAAAGGTCATCTTCCACAGATACCCCACCGTGGCCCCAAGCAACAGACTGGCCGAGAAGTAGGATCGTGAGTGCAATGGATAAAAACCGGACGTAAAAAGCGAGTCGGAGTTTATGCCTGTTCATTCGAATTGCCAACCGTCTTGGTTTAATCAAAATCAGATATCGAACCGACTTAACGCCTGTGGTTCTCTACCCGAACATCCCTTCCAAAAAAAGCGTGGTCATTCAATTCAAATGCCACGCCCAGACATTGCTGCCTCTATCTAGACTAAGGGTAATCCTGGAGAACCTCCCTGTACCTCGGAAGGTTCCCCAGGAACCGTTACTTACAGGAAGGTAGGTAACATCGCCCCGCCGATTTCCTGATAGTAACGTCGTCCTTCCGAATCATAGAAGAACAACATACCAGCGAAACGGCTATCCGGCTCGTAAAGCAAGCTGGTCAGACGATAAGTTTCCCACAACGCATCTTCCGCATAAACCGTGATGGTTCGGGTCTCGCCGGGTTGAATAGGCGGATCGTCCACCCTCAGACCGTTAGAAGCTACCAAATCGTGTTTGTCTTGAGGCTTAACATCTAACAACTCGGGATTGATGAACCGGATGTTGGCGGTAGAAAACTCGCCAACTTGAATCGGGTTATCGGTCCGGTTGGTAACGGTCAGCTGAATCTGGAAACTCCGACCCGGAATGCGGTAGCGAGCATCGCCCACTTCCACATCGATCAACTGAACCGGCTCGGGCAAGGGTTCAACTTCGACTTTACCCGTCTGCAGCGGCGTTGTGATGGGATACTGGTAACTTGACCACATATACCCGCCTGCAATGAGGACCATAACCCCACCAAAGAACAGGAAGGAAACGATCATATCGGGGATCGTAATCAGCTTATTGGCATCATCCCCCAGCTCTTCGACCTGGATATAGCGCGGCATAATCACCGGCATTTTCCGGAACCACCAAGCAATCCAGGCAATACCGATGATGAACCACAAGATGTTCCAACGAATGATCGTGGCCATACCATAGGTTTCCAGATCGATGGTATCGCCGGTTAACGTGGTAATGGAATTCTCGAAATCCGCTTGAGTACCACCCACTGTGACCCAATAGGCTGGACCGATCACAGGGCCCGCCGATTCGATGCTGACCACGGGGTGAACGTGATACTCACCCGGCGCCCGGGCCTTTAGCTTGATTTCGAACTCATAGGTTTTACCCAGTTCGAATCGTGTGGAACGGATCATGGGAACGCCGTTGACGCGGGAATCCAAGCGCACAAACGCAGGACCAGGCACGCCGATGTTAAGGAAGGACGCTTCCTCAATCGATGCGATATGTTCGGGCCACCAAACGGACGGTACGAATTTACCCTTCACGGTGACAATATCGTTAACCTTCACCTCGCGCGGATAAACGTCAACGTCGAACCAGTTAATAGTCCGCATACGCAAACTGGCTTGTTGCGCCCGCTCGCCGTGCGCGTAGACCGTTGCGACGGGCAACTGCATCAGCACAATCAACAACCCAAGCAAGGCCAAACGCCCTGCCGATAATCTTTTTTCCATCGTATTACCCAACCAATCCATTTATTTCAAACCGATAGGCGCTCGTGCGTGGACAAGCAACTGATTGATCCCTTGCCTGCCACGCAAACAGCTCCTTGTCGGATCAACTCCTAAGCCTCGTCAACAGCCGTTCAGACAAGCCGTCGCAACCAACCCGTCCGGGTCAACAACGAGCCGATCCAAACCCACAGATAGTAATTGAGCAAGGTAATGAACCCGGCGAATACCGCGGTCAACGGCGCGACCGCCTCACCGAACGTTCTGAGAGTTGATTCTTCAATGATACGGACGTACTCCGGAATTGCGGTCCGGATATACTGATATCCCATCAGGTCACCGACGGTCACCATCACGCCGTGATATTCAACCGGAACGTGAAACGGCGCCATGGTCACCCAGTTCAGCGGGTAAATCACAATGGCAAACAAGAACGCGCCAACCAGGCCTGCCAAGAAAAAGCTTCGGCCCATCAGCAGGGTGGTGTCGATCAGAATTGCCATTCCAATGAAAGTCGACGGCGAAACAAAATTCATCGGGAAGTTGGCGAAAATATGGAAGTTCATGTAGCGGCTAATCCATACCCCCAACATGTATCCCACCACAATAGCGGTCGCACCGATGGGAAGCCGGAATCGCTTCCAAAAGAAGTAGCTAAAAATGGCACAGGGAATCACCAACGAAAACGGCGTCACCAAAGGCCACCAACGGCGATCGCGCCAATCTTGCCAATAGTCCCAGTCTCCGACCGTCAAGGCGATCAAAAACACCGTCACACCGCCGATCAAAATCGTAAAGATCGGAATCATCGTGTAGTCGATGTTCTTCCAAGCCTGAAGCTGTTCGCTTCGCGTTTTGATAGCCGAACGAACGGGTCGCGCGTCTTCCCGTTCCTCCGAATCTTTCCCGTAGACCCCACCAACCGAACTCATAGTTTTGCCGCCTCCCTAAAACGACTCATGAAGTAACGCATCCGATATACCCATGCTTAGTACGCATAGACCGAACACAACGCCTCGTGATAAGCGAGGCCGTCAACCAGGTAATCAGATGTCCCAACTGACTACCGCATAGAAAACGTTTGTATTTAGATTCAACGTTCAGTGCCGATAAAACGGCGTCCTCGGCTACCGGTTGCTGACTGCAATGGCTTCGAACCGACACGCCGATCACATCATTTAATGAACGGTCGTTGACTAAAGTCAGCACTGTCTCCAGTAAACTTCTGTTTACGAACCCGACCGCCAAATCGAGGAACGTTGCAGTGGACTCAGCCGCCCGGATTCCGGGGAATCACTCACGATATATGTATCGATTTAAGCGCCCGTTCGTAAATTCCGGTCGACAAACAATCTAAAATCAACTCAGCAAGGCGAAGTGCCAGTGCTCCCCCTCGACCTGAAGTGAGCCCGGTATGTTACTCCACTCCCTCTCCGATGCACAACACCAACTAAACGACTGGTATGGCACCGGGATCACAACACTTCTATACACAGCGTGCTGACAACACCTATGCCACCCCCCCTTTCATCGCGACTGTAAAGGGTTCGCCGCCGACCGCCCTTGTGCAGGCCGTTAATACTAAGTATAGGCTTCAAGATGTTGCAAACACTTAAACAGATCGAATTGACATAGATCAACCACTCCCCGCAGGGGCCCGTCGTCGATCAGAAATACCAACGTACGCCGAGGTCCAACTGGTGCGCGCGCCAGTCGAATTCCACCTCGGTCGGCAGCGCCCACTCGAATGTGGCATCGCGTATCCCGGAGAAACGGTAACCCGCGAAGATCTCGGCCTGAATGCTTACGGGATAAGCAGCACCAACCATGAGCTGATAGGCAAAAACCCCGTCCGACGCATCGACGGCGGAGAATCCGCCAATGGCCAATTCGGCGTCCACCTGACTCCAGCCGAGCCCAGCGCCCACATACGGCTTCAACGACCAATCGCGCAGAGGAATATCGAGGTAGACGTTGCCCATTGCAAATGCCAAGGCCACATCACCAGCCGCGCCGCCGACGTAATCCAACGGAACTTGCAACACACGGCCGCCGTCGATTGTGTTGCGAACATAGCGCAATTCACCTTCAACCCTTAAACGATCGTTAAACCGGGCACCGAAAGCGGCCGAGGCGCCAAACCCCGGATTGAGATCGGTCTTGATATCGGTGTCGATAACGGTGGGAATCGCCAATAAACGAGCAATTGAATCGGTATCGATAACGTCCCATGTCGAGTCCGAAGCCCATACCGCCGAGCCCTGAGCCGCAACGTAGTAGTCCGCGGCCTGTGCCGAGCGACCCAAAAACGCAACCAAAACAGAGACCCCACATACCCCCAATTTTTTATGAAAACGGGCCAAATCCATGCGTACATCCTTCCGTTCGTTAGATTTAAAAATGCAATCTGCGCAACGATTTCAAATACGGGTCGGGCGTGATCTACCGCACTCGCTCACCCTGCAACCAAACGCCCAGCGGGCGAGTCTCCAACGCATCCGGCGTTCCGGCGATAACGTCTTCCAACCAGCCGACCGCGTTCCAACGACCGCCGTTGCGCGGCAATAGCACAAAGTTGGCCTCTTTGCCGACGTTCAATTGCCCTATCTTTGACTGCCACCCCAAGCAGCGAGCGCCCGCCAGTGTACTCCGATAAAGCGCCTCTTCGGCACGAACTTGAACCCCCGCGCTGCGGTGCTGGGTCAAAAAACGCTGTATCACGTGGAGCATGCTATGACTCGGTCCCGCGCCCACATCGCTCCCCAGCGCCCAAGGAATGCTCAATCGCCGGACGGCTTCCAAGTCCATACGACCGCTACCCAGGGCTTCGTTACTACTGGGACAATGTGCGATCCAACTCTGACGAGCCTGGATACAACGCAACTCCCGCTCAGAAAGATGAATGCAATGCCCAAGCACCGAACGGCGACCGAGCAGTCCAGCCCGATCATAGACATCGGTGTAATCCACAGCTTCAGGAAACTGTTTGTTCACAGCAGTAACTTCGGCAGGAGATTCCGCCAAATGCGTTTGGACGTAATAGCCTTCTCGACACGCCAGTTCGCCCAACGCCGCCAAAAGCCCGGCGTCCAGGTTTAAAGCAAACCGGGGGGTCAGCACGTAATGATCCGGGCCGATCTCAGCGGCCAAAGCCGCGATGTGGGCGATATCTGTCTGACTTGAGTCGATCAGTTCGGCGGGCGCCTGCCTCGCCATGATGACGTTCCCGATGCGCCAACGGCCAACCGCTTCGGCAAGCGCAATATGTAGCGCTGCCGGATGCGGACTGGAATAGGCCATGCCTGCCAATGTTCCGGCGGTTAACAAGTCGTCAAAAAACTCCTGGGCACGGCGCCGAGCCAAGACCGGATCAACGAAAGTGATTTCCTCCGGCCATATGGAATCGCTCAGCCACGGCATCAGCTCACCGCGAAAGCGCCCCCGCACATGATGCTGAACCCAATGAATATGAACGTCGACAAAACCCGGAACAACGACCCCGTCGAGAGGGATGACCTCTGGCGCCTCCAGCGCCGCATAGTCGTCAATGGAGCCCATCGCGCGAATCACGCCCCGCTCCACCAACAATCCTGCATCTTCAATAACTTGCCACTGATCCTCGCTTACCGGGTTTACGACAGTGGCTCGAAAAAGCTGCTGGGCCATTTGTGCGGTCTCTAATGAATGAGGAATCCGAGGTCGTCAGACCTTGAGCACGCTGACTCCAACCCTATCATCCGGCCATCCTCAACAGGTACTCCTGGTGAAGATTCGTTCGCGGAAAATCGGGTCGTGGATATAATGGCCGGCTTAAGCACGCTGTGACGACGAAGACATAACCAATAACAGGGATGTCACAAGACACAAGGGAAAAACAGAGGAGATAACGACACAATGGCCAAGCTCATCGCAGCGGCATACGGAATTTTTGCATACGTATTGTTCCTGCTGGTTTTTGTTTACTTCATCCTATTCGTCGGGGATTTGTGGGTCCCCAAGACGGTGAGCTCCGGCGAACCGGGCGGTTTGACCGGAATGGCCGTGGACGTCTTGCTTCTCGCCCTTTTCGGTATCCAACACAGCGTCATGGCTCGCCCGGGTTTCAAGCGCTGGTGGACTCGGCTGGTACCGGAATCCATAGAGCGAAGCACCTACGTACTGATCTCGAGCGTACTACTGGGCGCCATCGTGTTTTTTTGGCAGCCCATCGAAGGCGTCATCTGGGAATTCGAGAACAACATAGCCTACGGGTTGATCTACGGGCTATTCGGCCTGGGGTGGTTGATCGCGACGCTATCCACATTCCTCACGGACCATTTTGATTTGTTCGGGTTGCGTCAGGTCTACCTAAATCTGGTGAAAAAATCCTATACGCCCGTCGAATTTCGGATGAGTTTCCTGTATCGGATGGTCCGTCACCCCATGATGCTGGGAATGCTAATCGGTCTGTGGGCGACGCCCGTACTGACGGCTGGCCACCTGCTGCTCGCTTTGGGATTGACCGTTTACATCGTCATTGGCATACAGTACGAAGAACGTGACCTGATGCGCACGCTGGGCGAAGACTACCGCACCTACCGGGAAAGCACGCCTATGCTTCTGCCACGCGGGCCTCGCGTTGACAAACAAGCGACGACGCGGAAAAACCGACCCACCTGATCCCGAGCGACACTAGACGGGGAGCTGCAAAGCTCCCTATTATTGACCTTCCACCCCACCCCGGGCGGGGTGGATCACAACCAGCCTTGAAGGAACACATCATGATCAAACTGAAAATCGAAGGAATGACTTGCGGCCACTGTGCCAAAGCGGTGGAAAACGCCCTGAAGGCCGTACCAGGCGTAAAGCGAGTCATCGAAGTGGATGTCACTAAAGGCGAGGCCGTCATCGAAGGCGATGCGAAAACCGAAGCACTTATCGCCGCGGTAACCGAAGAGGGATATGAGGCGGAACTCGTATGAGCTCGGTGGGTAAAACCGAGACCATGCAACTGGCACCGGACGCGAGAGAAGACGCCCGGCGCCGCTTGCTGTCAATCCGCGGACACGTAGACGGAATCCTGAGAATGCTCGAAAAACCGGACACTTACTGTGTCGAGGTGCTGAAGCAAATCCGCGCGGTCGATGGCGCGTTGGATAAAGTCAGCGAAATCGTCCTACAAAGCCACTTGGCCCATCACGTGATCAATGCCCGCCAGCGCGGCGACGATGACCGAATCGTGGCAGAGCTCATGGAATTATTTAAATACCGCTAGCTGCACTCCCAACGAAAGGCCTCCACGAACCGGACCGCCCTCATATAAGGCAAAAGGCGCATCATGACTGAACAAAGCATCGAGTTCGCGATAGAAGGCATGAGCTGTGCCGCATGCGTAAGACGGGTCGAACGTGCGATCGAAAACGTCTCTGGCGTCCAAGATGCCGCCGTCAATCTCAGTACGGAACGCGCCAATGTGCGCTTCGAAGACAAAGAAGCACAGGCCATCGACATCATCAAGGCAGTAGAAAACAACGGGTATCACGTCAAAGAACGCGAAGAGGAGCTAAGAATCGAGGGGATGACCTGCGCAGGTTGCGTGCGCCGCGTCGAAAAGGCGTTAAGCAAGCTTCCCGGCGTTCTTGATGTCAACGTCAACCTCGCGACGGAAAGAGCGCGCGTGCGCTACCTTCCGGCAACCGTCAACCTGGGGCGCATCAAAAAGGCGGGGCGAGATGCCGGTTACGAGGTGGCGGCCCTGGAAAGCGGCGCCACCGTCGAAGGCCCCACCGAGCAACAAAAGATCCGCAACGCCCTCTTCTTCGCCGCCAGCTTCACCGTGCCGTTGTTCATAATCGCTATGGGACGAATGTCTCCCGGGCTGGGAACTGCGATGCATGAACTGCTTTCAGAAAAAGTCTGGATGGGCCTGGAGTTCTTCTTAGCCACCCCCGTCCTGTTCTGGAGCGGACGGCGGTTCTTCGAAACTGGCTGGGCCGAACTCCGACACCTCAACCCCGGCATGAATAGCCTCGTCATGATCGGATCCACTGCCGCATACGGCTACTCGGTACTGGCGCTGTTCGCGTCGGGCATATTCCCGCCGGGCACGGCCACCAGCTACTTCGAGGCAACAGGTGTCATTATCACGCTGATATTGCTGGGCCGTTATCTCGAATCCATTGCCAAAGGCCGAACCTCTGAAGCCATCCAACGGCTGTTGCGACTCCAACCCAATACCGCCACTGTTCTGAAAGACGGTCAGCCGCGAACGGTCCCGATCGAAGCCGTGATCACCGGCGACCAGATCCTACTCCGACCGGGCGAGCGGATCCCGGTCGATGGAATGGTGCTGGATGGACAGAGCTACGTCGACGAATCAATGGTCACCGGCGAGCCGATTCCCGTGGAAAAACGCCGCGACAGCGAAGTCATTGGCGGCACCATCAACAAGCTCGGCGCACTGACCATAGAAGCGACCCGCGTCGGAGCGGATACCGTGCTCAGTCAAATCATCCGGATGGTGGAAAATGCCCAGGCCGACAAACCGCCCATCCAGCAGTTGGCGGATAGAATCGCCGGCGTATTCGTCCCCATCGTGATCTTGGTGGCGGCGATCACGTTCGGCCTATGGTTGGCTCTGGGACCGGACCCCTCGCTCAGTTTTGCCTTTGTCGCCAGCGTCAGCGTGCTGCTCATCGCCTGCCCTTGCGCCATGGGCTTGGCGACACCGACGGCGGTGATGGTCGGCACTGGCAAGGCGGCGGATATGGGCATTCTTTTTCGTCGAGGCGCCGCGTTGGAAAGCTTGGCTCAAGTCGACGTGATCGTGTTCGACAAAACCGGCACGCTGACGCTCGGCCGCCCCGAACTCACTGACTTTCAGACACTGCGTAATCGCGACGATGCTCTAACAATGGTGGCGGCGGTTGAAAGCCAAAGCGAGCACCCCGTCGCCGAGGCTATTGTGCGGGCAGCACAGGGCAAAAACGTCAGCATCAAAAGCGCCCAAAACTTCCAGGCGGTTCCGGGCCAAGGCGTCGAGGCCGAGGTCGACGGCCAGCGCGTACGGGTGGGCACGGAACGTTATATGGCTGCATCTGGAATTACGCTCAGCGAGCTGAAATCCGTTGGCGATCAGTTTGCTGCGCAAGGAAAAAGCCCTGTTTATGCTGCGGCCGATCAACAGCCTCTGGCCGTAATGGCGGTGGCGGATCCCATGAAACCCACCACCCCCCCGGCCATTCAACAACTTAAAGAGACCGGTCTTCAACTGGCCATACTGACGGGCGACAATCAACAAACCGCTCGATCGATTAGCGAGCAACTGGGTATTGACGAAGTGATTGCGGAAGTGATGCCTGACCAAAAAGCGAGCAAAATCCGTCAGCTACAACAAACTGGAAAGTGCGTAGCTTTTGTCGGCGATGGCATCAACGATGCGCCGGCGCTCGCGCAAGCCGATGTCGGTATCGCGATCGGTACCGGAACCGATATTGCAATCGAATCGGGTGATGTGGTCTTAATGAGTGGCGAGCTCACTGGCATCGTGCACGCCATCAAGTTATCCCGCCGGAGTAACCGGACGATTCGCCTGAACTTCCTTTGGGCCTATGGTTATAACGTCGCGCTGATCCCGATCGCCGCCGGCTTGCTTTATCCGCTAACCGGCTGGTTACTGAACCCCATGATTGCCGCAGGCGCCATGAGCGTCTCAAGCATATTTGTATTGTTCAACTCTCTTCGCCTGCGCCGGTTCACCGTTGGATCAACG
>JAXHTV010000029.1 GCA_034189865.1 Pseudomonadota bacterium
CGGTATGTAACCCGCACAAATGTAGTACAGAACGAGCGCATAGGCAGTAAGGAAGAACAGCGCATAGACGGTGTTGCTTATCGTTGTTCCGAATACGATCGGAAACGTCCGCCGGCCGACATTTGAATCCGCATTGATATCCGGATACTGGTTCAGCAACAACAGGTTGTTCAGCAGAAAAAAGGGTACCAGCGAGACCAGCCAAGGCAGCCGCGAATACTCACCGGTCATCGTCACATGTGAGCCCACCACCATCAGCACGCCAAACCCCAGCCCCGGTGCGATCAGACATAGAAACGGCGCGCGATTGATCCAATGGGTATAAGTCAGCACCAACACCACACCGACAAAACCGATCGGGAGGAGGAGTAGTCCGCGTTCATGCACCAAATATGCGCCGATGGCCATGGTTGCCGATAATGCGATTAAGCCAGTGACCCGCGAGAGCGCGAGCGCGTCCGGGTTGCGCGGCAGCGCGCCACTGCCGCCACTGAATGGTGTCCGTATCGTTGTTAGATCCAGTCCGCTTTTAAAATCGTGGTATTCATTGAGCGTATTGACGCTGATGTGCGCCAGAACCGCGCCAGTGAAAACCAAAACCGCCAAATGCACATCCACCGCTGCTTGTTGTTGTAGAGCGGTGCTGAAGCCCAACAACACACACACCGGACTGAGAATCAGAAACGACGGGCGAGTCGTCTTTAGTACTGTTTTGAGGGAAGTTAGGTTCACATGTTTTCGCTCGATGTGGGTGAAACGGCATAATCACCGAACGCAATGGGATCGAGTCTAACCGGCAATTGCTCGCGGATAGATGAATTCTCACAGTGTCCTGTCGCGTTGCTCAGATATTGAATTTACAACCAATAGTTTGTCTCATGAAGATTGTCGGACTCGTAAAGGTCACCGATAGCCTTTCGGTTTCGATTCGTCGCGGGCGCCCGGTGCATGGAGGAGGGGCGCGCCGGAGACGAACAGACAAACATAAGCGATAAAGGGATGAGAACGTGTTGAACTTGCTGTTCTGGGTGGCGGTCCTGATTCCCGCGGCCTTCATGTTGTATATGTTCGGTTTTATGGTCTGGGTGGAAACACAAACGCGGGGGGATGGTTACTTTGCAAGGCCGCTGGCGGAGCGAGCCCGTTTCGTTGCGTTGTTGCAAAAACACGCCGCGCTGATCCGGCCGGTTTTCGAGATGCTGGCCAAGGTCAAACGACTACGAAAATTGCCGTCGATCCGCTACGAAGGTGTGACGGGTCCGGCGATGATGTGCAGCAAAAAATCCTACGCTGCCACCAAGAACTACCCGCCCCGCCCCGAAGATATCTTTATCGCCACCCAAATGAAGTGTGGCACGACCTGGATGCAGCAAATTGTCTTTGAAGTGCTTTGTCGGGGAGAGGGTGATCTTTCCGATCGCGGCTATCGGCATATGTACGCGCTGAGCCCCTGGATCGAGACCAGCCCAACCTCCAGCGTGTCCATGGAGCGCGCTCCCTTGGTGGGCAATCCCGGGCGTCGAATCATCAAGACCCATATGCCGGCGAAACTTACACCCTACAGCGAGGTGGCGAAGTACATTTACGTGACTCGCCATCCC
Organism: Pseudomonadota bacterium; assembly: GCA_034189865.1. Lineage (NCBI taxonomy): Bacteria > Pseudomonadati > Pseudomonadota > Pseudomonadota bacterium. The sequence goes on from JAXHTV010000029.1 coordinate 1,602, forward strand.
GTGAGTTGTTTTGCCAGTTGTGTGGATTTTATTCACTTCCTGGGCGGACCGATGGTACCGACGCGCGAAGACCTGCTGGATTGGTATTGCAGTGACGATATGTGGTGGACTTCCTGGCCTGACCATGTGGAGGGTTGGTGGCAGCGCAGCCAAGCGCACAGCAATGTGCTGTTTGTCCATTATGAGGCCTTGAAAACAGACTTGCCCGGCATGGTCCGCAAAATCGCCGGGTTTTTAGACACCCCCTTGTCCGACGAACAGCTGCAGAAGGTGGTATTTAAATCCGGTTTCGAATACATGCGCGAGCATGAGTACTATTTTGAAATGTTCTCTCCCAACCTATTCAGCGTGTCGAAAAAAGACATTCGGTTTATGCAATCGGGCGCGCTAGAACGTCACAAGGATACCGAGTCTGCCGAACGCGAGCGCATCAATGCGTTCTGCCGAGAACGCATGGCCCATGCCGCTTATCCGCTGGCGAAGTTCTATCCGGATGTTTGTGCCAACGAGCCGGAGCGTATCGCCGCGGCAGGCCGCTGAAACGCGTGTTGTGTTGATTGCGTATTGCCCCCTGGCCGCGACTGGGCGGCCTAGGGTGGCGCGAACCGGGGCGCTGGATGAAATCAGCCTGTGTTCTGAAGTCCCTGGGCGATGGCGTTAATGGTGTTGAGCAGGCTGTGAAAGATCTCGTCGTCTTCGCGGTCCCCTTCGCGCCAGCGGTTCAGCAGTTCCACTTGGTGCAAACTCACCGGATCCAGATAGGGATTGCGGATGCGCAAAGAACGCTGCAGCGTCGGGTCGGAATCCAGCAGGGCCTTCATTCGTTTGAGTTTGAGCAGCCAGTGGACGGTCCGTTCGAATTCTTCACGAACAGTATCGAACAGATGGCGGGCTTCTTCCGGTACCAAGTCCGCGTAGCGTTTGGCGATGGCCATGTCGGCTTTTACCAACACCATCTCCGCATCATCGAGCATGTTGCTGAAAAACGGCCAAGTGTGGGCCAGTTCAGTGACCTGCTTTTCGCCAACCAGACTTACAGCCGCTTCCAGGCCGGAACCCAATCCATACCAACCGGTGAGCAGATGCCGGCTTTGAGACCATGAGAACACCCACGGAATTGCTCGCAGGTCCTGAATACCCCGCTGTGCACGCCGGGAGACAGGGCGGGAGCCGATCTGCATGCGTTCGATCACGTCTATCGGCGTGGCATGGCGAAAATATGTGAGAAAATCCGGGTGTTCGTAGACCAGGGCACGGTAAGTGCGGCGACTGACCGCAGCGATTTCGCCCATCACCCGCGCCTGTTCCTCACTGTCCGGTTCCCGGGGTAGGCCGGTTGCCAGCGCCACGGCACTGACGGTTTGTTCCATCGTGCGGCTGGCAATACCCCTAAGGCCGTACTTTTCGTTGATCATCTCGCCCTGTTCGGTGACCCTCAGTCGTCCCCGCACCGCCCCGGGCGGAGAGGCCAGTACCGCCCGGTGGGTTTTACCGCCACCCCGGCTCACGGTGCCGCCGCGCCCGTGGAACAGCGTGAGATCCACACCATGGCGCTCGGCGGTTTCCACCAAAGTACGTTGCGCTTGCTGCACATGCCAGCGGGAGGCGGCGAATCCGCCGTCCTTATTGCTGTCGGAATAGCCGAGCATGACGATCTGGCGGTTGTTCCGGCTGGCCAGGTGGGCTTTGTATGTGGGGTTGCTGAGCAAGCGATCGAGAATCGCCGGTCCATTACGCAGGTCTTCAATGGTCTCGAACAGCGGCGCCACGTCCAGCGGGACGTTGTCGCTGTCATCCACCAATCCGGACCACCGCGCCAGCAGTAGCACGGTCAGCACATCATCCTCGGCATGGGTCATACTGATGATGTAGGCGCCGATGGCGTGGGCGCCGTATACGCGCCGGATCTCGGACAGGCAACGGAAGACTGCCAATGCGCTTTGCAGTTCGGGCTCGTCCGGAATCAGGGGTATCGCGGTTTCGGCGATGGCAGCTTCAATTTGAGCGCTACGCTCGGCGGACGGGCGTTCCAGCCAGTCGCCTACGCCGATCCAGGCGCCGAGGATACGCCGATGAACCAATGCATCCTGACGAACGTCCAGCGTGGCCAAGTGAAAACCGAAGGTCTCCGCTCGCCGCAATAGCCTCTGCACGAGGAATCGGCCGGCGTGATCGCCTTTGTTCTCATGCAAACTTTGGGAGATCAGCCGGAGGTCGTCGATGAATTCCCCCGCCTGCGGGTAGGGGAACGATCCGCCGTCGCGCGCTTGCTCCACGCGGGCGTCCATCAGCATGAGCATGATCCGATAGGGCATATCGCGATGGCGCACTGGGACGCTGGCGAGCTTTTCCGGTAATCTGCGGCCGTAGTGTTCGATACGTTGCATCAACGCTTCGCTGACGCCGATACGAGAGGCCGACTGGCTCAGCTCCCGGTAGAGGTTCGACAGTTCACGGCGATAGATGGCCAGGATCTGCCGGCGCTGCTGCGACAAGGTCGCTTTGATGGTATCGGCTGTCACGTTGGGGTTGCCGTCCATATCCCCGCCGACCCAGGAGGCAAAACGAAGTATGTTCGGTGCGTGGTACTCGGCCGCCTGGTCGCCATAGGCGCTGCGGACCGATGCTTCGAGTTCTTCGTAGAAGGCCGGAATCACGCGGTAGATCACGTCGGTGACATAAAACAGGACATGTTCCAATTCGTCGCCGACCGTGGGGCGGATGTGAGGCTCGGTCTCCGTCTGCCAGGCCGCGGTCATGTGCATGCGGATACTCTGGAGGATGGATTCGTGTTCTCGCGGGGTTAGCGACGGGTTGATGCCTTCCACCAAGCGGCGCGCAATCCACTGTTGTTTCTGCAGCAGGGTGCGGCGGCGGGCTTCCGTGGGGTGCGCGGTGAAGACCGTTTCGACCGCCATGGAGGAGAGCAAGGCGTCAACGCGTTCCAACGACCATCCGGTTTCCTTCAACCGCATAATCGCTTCCAGCAGACTGTCCGGCTGATGTGAGGTGGCTTGGCGCGCGTAATAACGCCGCCGACGCAGACGATGGACTTTTTCCGCCATATTGACGGTTTGAAAGTACGCCGAGAAGGCGTAGACAAATGCCAGCGACGCCTCATTCGGAATCTCCCGAATCAGGATGTCCAGAGCGTTTTCGGCTTCCCTGTCACCGTCGCGACGCCGAACCGCCAGCGCTCGGCTTTGATTGACCTGTTCCAGCAGAACGGGCCCTGATTGTTCCAGGAGAACTTGTTCGAGCACGTGGGTGACCGTCTCGATGTCATCCATCAAGCCTTGATCTTTATCCGTTGGCGAGGTGTCGATCTGACCCATGGGACCTCCAGGGTAGAAAGGGCGCGACAGTCGTATGACCTAATTGAAAGCGAGGAGTTGGTCGACGCGAGTGACTTGAGCCAGTGCCGTCATTTGCGCTGGAACACCGACGAACCGGAGAGTGACTTGTCGATCCCGAGCGAGCCTTAGCCATTCGATTAGCAACGCCAAGCCCGCGCTGTCGCTGTGGCTCACTTTTGACAAGTCCAGCACCAATTCGCTGGAGGCCGAAGGAAAAACGTCGACTAACGCTTCTATGGCACTAGGAACCGTCGCGAAAGTCAACTCGCCCCGGACATGAACGGCTTCTTTTTGGGGTTCCAGCACGATCGGTGAGCTGCTGCCGTCGGCGGAATCAGCTCGTTTCACGGTTCAGCTCGATGGGCTCGCTCTGGGTCTTGAGCTTTTCAATCAGTGCTTGGACACCTCGCTGGGGGTCGGTATGTTTGCGAATTTCGTTGGCGAAGGTGTTGCGATAATTGGTGACGATACTGATGCGTTCCACACTGACGTCGAACACTTTCCACTCGCCTGCCTTGGTCTTGTACACACGATATTCCACCGGAATGGGTTCGCCTTGGGTGGGCACGATTTCGGTACGGACGCGGGCATCCGGCCGGCTGGGGTCGTTACGCGTGGGCAAGTATCGAATCTGCTGGTCTTCATAGGTCAGCAGCGCTTCGGCGTAAGTGCGCATCAACATTTCCCGAAACTCAACCATAAATGCCTCGCGCTGCACGGGCGTGGCGGCACGCCAGTACTTTCCGAGCACTAATTGGGAGACATAGACGAAGTCCACGTGAGGCAGAATGCCCTGCATGATTAACGCCCGGAGTTTTTCAGGATCGGACTGGAGTTGGGCGCGTTGCGTGCTGATCTGTTCCACAATGTCGTCGACGACCACGCGCATGAATTCTGTTGGTTCATCGTATTGCGCCATGGAGGCGGGTGCCGTAAAGGCCCACATGACCATGGCGGCAAACAAGTGTCGGCGCATCACATTATCTCCTTATCCATTTTCGTTGTTTTGTCGGATGAGTGTTTGCGTTCAATCGGAGTCAAGCCGTGTGACGAATTGCCCGATGAGATTTTCCAGCACCAAGGCCGATTGGGTAAAGCGAATTTCGTCGCCATCGGCCAGCGAAGTTAACGAGCCGCCCGGGGTAATGCCGATGTATTGCTCGCCCAACAAACCGGAAGTGAGAATGCTGGCATCGCTGTCTTCCGGAAGGTTGTTGTAGCGCTCGTAGATTTCCATCGTCACTTCCGCTTCGAATGTCGTGGTGTCGATCTGTATGTCCGTGACTCGGCCAATACGGACACCTGCCATGCTCACGGGGGCGCGGGGTCGCAGGCTGCCGACATCTTGGAATCGGGCGGTGACGCGATAGTTCGGCTCGGTGTTGAATCCATTGACGGTGCTCACTTGCAACGTTAACAGAAACAGGGCCGCCAATCCGAGGCAGACGAACAGACCCACGATGAGTTCCAGTAAGCGCGTCTGCGTCATGTCATTCTCCAGTGAACATAAGTCCGGTAAGGATAAAATCCAAGCCCAATACAGCCAGGGAGGAAACCACAACGGTATTGGTCGTGGCCCGACTCACGCCTTCTGAGGTGGGTACCGCGTGATAACCCTGGAAGACGGCGATCCAACTAACCACCACGCCAAACACCAGGCTTTTGATGACCCCGTTCATCACGTCGTCCTCGAAAGTGGCGGCATTTTCGATTTGTCCCCAGTAGGCTCCGGCGTCGACACCCAACAGCGAGACCCCCACCAAGTATCCGCCCAATATGCCCAGCGAGGTAAAGATGGCCGAGAGCAGTGGAAGTGCGATAAAGCCACCCATGAAACGGGGAGCCACCACTCGGCGAATGGGGTCCACAGCCATCATTTCCATGGCTGAGAGCTGATCCGTGGCGCGCATCAGACCAATTTCCGCCGCCAGCGCCGAACCGGCCCGGCCGGCGAATAGCAGAGCGGTGACGACCGGCCCAAGCTCGCGCATAAGCGATAGCGCGACGATGACGCCCAGCGACTCTTCCGCTCCGAACGAGGTCAGGGTGTTATAGCCCTGCAGGCCCAACACCATGCCGACAAAGATGCCGGAGACGATAATAATCGTCAGCGACAATACACCGACGGAATAAACCTGCTGGACAACCAGCCAGGGACGCAGTGTGAGTGACGGCACACCGGCCAGAATTCGAAATAAAAACAACAGGCCGCGGCCAAGGCCGGCCACCAGGTCCATCACGACCAACACAGGATTGGTGGGTTGCGTCATCCGCGACTACCCCGGAAGAGATCGTCCATATAATCTGCAGCCGGATAGTGAAAAGGGACTGGGCCGTCGTCCAGACCGTGCATGAACTGTCGGACCCATTCGGCATTGCTTGCCAGGAGGGCTTCCGGTGTTCCTTCGCCCATGACCTTACCCTCGGAAATCAGGTAGCAATAGTCCGCGATCGACGTGACCTCTTTGATATCGTGCGTGACCACGATTGAGGTGAGTCCCAAAACGTCATTCAACAGCCGCAGCAGGCGAACGATCACCCCCATGGAGATCGGATCCAATCCCACGAAAGGTTCGTCGTACATGATCATGTCCGGGTCGAGGGCAATCGCGCGGGCCAAGGCTACGCGGCGCGCCATACCTCCGGATAATTCTTCCGGCATCAAATCACGGGCACCGCGCAAGCCCACCAGTTCAAGCTTCATCAACACCAGATCGCGAACCATGGATTCGGGCAGCCGGGTATGCTCGCGCAGTGGAAATGCCACGTTTTCAAACACGTTGTAGTCCGTGAGCAAGGCGCCGGTTTGAAACAACATGCCCATACGCCGCCGCAAGGCATAAAGTCCGCTACGCGAGAGCTTGGGTACTTCCTGTGCGTCGACTTGAATGCTGCCGCGATCGGGCAAAAGCTGGCCGCTCAACAGCCGAAGCAGCGTGGTTTTGCCCGTGCCGCTGGGGCCCAGGATGGCGGTGATACCGCCCCGCCGAATGTTGATATCGATACCATCGAAAATGACTCGGCGGCCGCGCCGAAAGCTCATGTCGCGGATGGTTGCAATGAAGTCCGAATCGGACATGCCGCATTCCCTGTGCATGGCGTGAGTCGCGAGACCGTTCACCAGAACCTGCTAAAGCTCGGATGCCTATAAACCCGTGCCGGGTCTCCCGACCGCCCCTTGATAAAACGCGGCCCGCCGAAAATCGCGGGCCCATGCAAACGGAGACTTTTACCATAGCTGGAATACGCGCGCCAATGGACGGTAGCACAACCGAAGCCCTTTTCAGGCGATTACGGCGGCGCTTTTAATCATGGCGAAGACGGTAGCGCCCGGCCTCAAGGCCAACTCGGCAACGGATCGTTTGGTGAGTCGTGCCAGCAAGGTGTTGCCGCCGGTATTCACCGTGACCAACGCATGGGCGGGGGATTCGTGTTTAATCGCCTTAACCGTGGCGTGGAATACATTCAAGATGCTGCTTTGCTCGGGACGTTGCAAACTCACGCTGACGTCGCTGGCCAGAATTCTGATCCGCACCGGTTTGTCGGAATTGTCTTGGGGGTGTGCGATCCAGAATTCCACGGTGCCGATCCTAACTGCGGTTAGGGCGAAAGCAGCGTCGTGTCGGCTGATGCGACCTTCCAGAATGACGCCTGCTTCGGGGCCGGTTGCCAGTGGCGTATCAGTGGCCGAAGCCAGCTCGGCAAGGGCGCCCTCGTGCGTGACCCGACCCTGATCCATCAGGATCATGTAATCGGCCAGTTGCACCACCTCGTCCAGCTCGTGGCTGACGTAGACCATAGGGATGGCGAAGCGGCGCTGGATCGCTCTTAGGAAAGGGAGGATTTCCGCTCGGGCATCGTTGTCCAATCCGGCCAGTGGTTCGTCCAGCAACAGCAGGCGAGGACTGCTCACCAAGGCCCGTGCGAGGGCCGCGCGTTGAGCCTGTCCGCCGGAAAGGGCGATGCTTCGGCGCGACAGCAACGGGCCAAGTTTCAAGAACTCGATAACCTCGTCGGGAGCAATACGGGCAACCCCGGGCGGAATTCGCTTCTGGGCATAGTTCAAGTTGCCTTGGACGGTGAGGTGAGGGAACAGCAGGGCATCCTGAAACACCAATCCGATCCGCCGTTCGTGTGTGGGCGTAAGGCGCTTGCCGGTTGGGGGCATCCAAATTTCACCGCCAAACCGCAATTCCCCGCGAGCCTCGGTCTCCAGGCCAGCGAGGATTCGTAGCAAGGTGGTTTTTCCACATCCGCTGGGGCCGAACAAGGCCGTGATGCCGTAACCCGGAAGGCGAAATCGCGCGTCGAGGCTAAAACCCGGTCGGTTCAATTGAACCCGGGCCTCGATGGGAGTCGTCAATTCGGCCACGGCGTGCGGTTCTTTCCCAGATAAACAAGAAAAAGAATGGCAAACGATACGCCCAGTAGCACGGCCGAGAGCCGGTGAGCGCTGCCATACTCCAAAGCCTCCACGTGATTGTAGATGGCGACAGAGGCGACCTCGGTCACACCCGGAATGTTTCCGCCCAGCATGAGCACAACGCCGAATTCGCCCAGGGTATGGGCGAAGCCTAAGGTGATGGCGACCACAAAGCCGCGTGCGGCGAGCGGGACAGAAACCGTAAAAAACCGGTCGACCGGGCCGGCCCCCAGGGTGGCGGCGGCCTCCAGGAAACGTTCACCTGATGTGGCCAGCGCGTGTTGCAGGGGTTGCACGACGAAAGGGAGCGAATACACCACCGAACCGATCACCAGTCCGGTGAAACTGAATGCCAAAGGAGCGCCGGTAAAATGTACAGACCACCGGCCCACGGGACCTTGTGCGCCCAGCAGCAAGAGGAGATAAAAGCCCAGCACGGTGGGGGGTAAAACCAGGGGGAGGGCGACGAAGGTTTCCACCACCGGTTTGAGTGGGGATCGACTTTTGGTCAACCAAACTGCCAGCGGGGTACCGATCAGCAGCAATACCAGCGTGCTGACGGTTGCCAACTTCAATGTGAGCCACAAAGCCTGCAGATCAACGGACGACATAGCCATTCCCGCCGTGGGGTACTCGCTCGTGATCGGAGCTGATACCGGGTAAATCGTAGCCCGCCGTCGCGATCAGTTGCTGGGTCTCAGTGGTTTGGAGATAGCGGAGAAACTGCGCCGCCGCTTCGGGTGCGCCGGCTAGCAGAACAGCCTGTTGCAGGATCGGTCGGTACAGCTTCCCAGGTACGGTCCAGTAGTAACCCGGGATGGTAGGGCCTCGATTTTTGATCTGACTGAGTCCTACAAATCCCAGATCCGCTTGTCGGGTTTGAAGTTGTGCGAAGGTATGGGCCAGTGTGGCCCCCGTGAGGACGCGCGCGCTAAGCGCGGGCCAAAGCCCCACCGACGTCAGAACCTGCTGGGCGGCAGCGCCATATGGCTCGAGAGCCGGGTTCCCCATGGCCAAGTAATCGAACGCCCTTTGTTGCAGCGTTTCCAGAGGGTCATTGAGTCGGTTCGGATAAGGTTGCCAGAGAACGAGGCGTCCCACAGCGTAGCTTGTGCGGCTGCCAGGCACAGCGAGTCCGGCGGATTCCAGCGCTCGCGGGTGCGTGCTATCGGCAGCGAGGAACACATGGTGATTGGCACCGTTCATGATGGCCGCGTGTAATTCCCCCGTGCTTCCGATCGCGATGCGTATCTGGTGTGCAGTCGCACCTTCGAACGCTCTTTTGATTTGAAACAACACGGGAACGAAGTCCGTCGAGCACGCGACGTTGACGATTTCTGCTCGGGCCGGCGCGCAAATGAACAGCAGCGATACCAAACTGATGAACATCCATGTTCTTAGCCGTTTGGCTCGACTCATCCGCGCCCCTGCGTTTTTCAATCCGTCGGCTTGATCAAGAATTCCAGTAGCGCTTTTTGGGCGTGTAGGCGATTCTCGGCTTCATCCCACACGACGCTTTGGGGCCCGTCGATCACATCGCCGGTGACCTCTTCCCCGCGATGAGCCGGTAGGCAGTGCATGAAGACGGCATCGGACGCCGCCAGCGACATGATCTCTGCATTCACCTGGTAGGTACCGAAGATCTTGGCACGTTCAGCTTTCTCGGACTCTTGGCCCATGCTTGCCCACACATCCGTCACCACCAGGTCCGCGCCTTCAGCGGCTGCCCTCGGGTCCACGGTGATTTCCACGTCGGCCTGCGCTTTTCCCATCAAATCGGCGTCCGGTTCATAGCCGGCGGGGCATGCGATCCGAAGGCTAAAGCCGAAACGGGCCGCCGCATTAACGTAGGACTGACACACGTTGTTGCCGTCGCCCAGCCAAGCCACGGTGCGGCCCCGAATGCTGCCTCGGCGCTCTTCGTAGGCCATGACGTCGGCCAACAACTGACAAGGATGGCATAACTCGGTCAGCGCATTAATGACCGGAACCCGGCTGTGCTGCGCGAACGTTTCAACCATGGCGTGCTCGTTGGCTCGAATCATCACGCAGTCGACCATACTGGACAGCACCCGAGCGGTGTCCTCAATGGGTTCTCCCCGGCCCAATTGCATATCCCGAGGCGCAAGAAACAGTGCGGTACCGCCCAGTTGGGCCATGCCGGCTTCAAACGAAACCCGCGTTCGCGTCGACGCTTTCTCGAAAATCATGGCCAAGGTGCGTTGCTTCAACGGGGCGTAAATCTCCCCTTTGCGATGGATGGCCTTGAGCGCATGTCCCCGATCGATCAGATGACGCAGTTCATCTGCCGTGAAGTCAAGCAGGGTGAGTAGGTGGCGGACGGCATTCATTTCGACGCGGCCTTTTGGGATAAAAACCGCTCAACGGTGCGTGTGAGCCGTTGTGTCAGTTCGCTTGCTTCTTCGTCTCGTAATGTCAAAGGGGGTAGCAGCCGTATGACGTTCCCGGCGGTGACGTTGACGAGTAATCGTTCGTCCAAAGCCGATCGCATGATCTCGCTGCAATCGCGGTCGAGCTCAATCCCTAACAACAGGCCCTTGTGCCGATAGTCCCGAACGACGCCTAGCGGATCGAGACAGGTTTTGATTTGGTCCATCAACTGACTGCCCATTCGTGCCGCGCGGCTCGACAGACCTTCCGAGGCGATGGTTTCGACGACCGCCAAACCGACCCGGCTCGCCAGGGGGTTTCCGCCGAAGGTGCTGCCATGATTGCCGGGCTGAAAAACCTCGGCCGCGGAACCCCGCGCCAGACAGGCGCCGATGGGGAATCCGTTACCCAAAGATTTGGCCAGCGTGATGACATCCGGTTCGCTCTGGCCGTGCTGAAAAGCAAACCATCGGCCACTGCGTCCCATGCCGGTTTGGATCTCGTCCAGCATCAGCAGCCAGCTGTGCTGGTCGCAGACTTGGCGCAACTCGTCCAGATAATCCGCGTGGGGTATACGGACCCCGCCTTCGCCCTGAACCGGTTCCACCAACACGGCGACCACTTCGTGGTGGTGTTGCGCGATTTGTCGAACCGCGTCAATGTCGTCGAACGGTACACGGATAAAGCCCGAGACCAGCGGTTCGAAACCGGCCTGCACTTTGCGGTTGCCGGTGGCTGTCAGGGTGGCCATTGTGCGGCCATGAAAAGCGCCTTCCATCACGACGATGTGGGGGTTTTCGACACCGCGGTGGTGGCCGTAGCGCCGCGCCAGTTTAATCGCGGCCTCGTTAGCCTCCGCACCGGAATTACCAAAGAAGACCCGATCCATGCCGCTGATGCTACACAAACGATCGGCCAGTTTTTCCTGCAGTGGGATTTGGTACAGATTGGAGGTATGCATCAGCTTGCTGGCCTGATCAGCCAGTGCCTGCGTTACAGCAGGGTGGCTGTGACCCAGGCCGCAAACCGCGATGCCGCTGAGTGCATCGAGGTAACGGTGACCATCTTCGTCAATCAGCCAAGTCCCTTCACCGTGGCTGAAACTGACGGGCAGTCTGGCGTAAGTACTCATTAGGTGTTCGGTCATATCGGAGAGAATTAAGTTAAACGCGCGAGCTTAAGGCGAATCGAGTAAAAAAATAAAGCGGGGCTGTCCCCAAGGACAGCCCCGACCCTGCGTCAAACCCTTGGCTTAAGACGCTGTGTCGAAATTAGCTTTTGAGATTGCTCGCCACAAAATCCCAGTTTACCAGATTCCAGAACGCTTCCATGTATTTGGGGCGGGCGTTGCGGTAATCGATATAGTAGGCGTGTTCCCAGATATCACAGGTCATCAGCGGAGTTACCGAGGCGTCGGTGAGCGGGGTTTTGGCATCATCGGTTTGAACGATGGCCAAACCGCCGTCGGCCTTTTGAACCAGCCAGCCCCAGCCGGAACCGAAGTTGGCGATGGTTTGCGCGGTGAAATCGCTTTTGAACTGATCGAACGAGCCGAAGCTGCTGACAATTTTTTCTGCCAAAGCGCCACCGGGCTGGCCGCCGCCGTTGGGTGAGAGGCAATTCCAGTAGAAGGTGTGATTCCACACCTGTGCGGCTTGGTTAAAGAGTTTTCCGGTGGCCTTACGAATGATGTCTTCCAGCGACAGGTCGGCGTCTCCGGTACCTTCGATCAGTGAATTGAGGGTGTCCACATAGGTTTTGTGGTGCTTACCATAATGGTATTCCAGCGTTTCCTTGGAGATATGGGGTTCCAAGGCATCCATGGCGTAGGGCAATTCAGGCAATACGTGCGGCATAGAATTTCTCCTTTACGTATTGGATCCAGCGGCAAATTCCTGTTTCCGGACGGTAGGATCCTGAGTGCCATCCAGAGCGGCCTCGACGAGATGCCGACAGCCCAATCTCAACACCACCATGGCAAGCGTAGGCCGAGGTCAGGCAGCGTATGGGCCGCGGCGGATTGCGAGCGATCAGAGGCATTGAATCAGATAACGGTGCGTTTCGCACCCGTGGACAGCGCCCTAAAATAGGCGAGGCAGTCGGAAATATCAACGGGAATTGGACCAATTCTAGCACGGTGGTTAGGACGATGAGTCACAGCATGAGAGCGGAACCGACAGGAATCGAGCTTGCATTGTTCAGCAGCCGAATCGAAGCGGTTTGCGAAGAAATGGGGGCGATACTGCAACGGGCGGCTTTTTCGCCCAACATCCGAGATCGGCTGGATTTTTCCTGCGCTGTTTTCGATGCCAAGGGTGAACTCGCCGCCCAGGCTGCCCATATCCCCGTCCATTTGGGCAGCATGGCCTTTGCCATGAAGCAAGTAGTGGCAAGCTTGGATTGGGCGCCCGGTGACATGGTGATTTTCAACGACCCGTTTCTGGGCGGAACCCATTTGCCCGACGTCACCGTGATTGCGCCGGTTTTTTCCGGAAAACGCTGTCTCGGCTTTGTAGCCAATCGGGCCCACCATGCCGACATCGGCGCCAGTGATCCCGGTTCGATGCCAGTAAGTCGCTCGTTGACTGAAGAAGGATTGCTAATTACACCCAGCCATTTGGTGCGTCGCGGCCGGTTCAACCGTGAACTGATGGGCCGCATTGTGGCCGCGACCGGCAATCCGCTTCAATCCGAAGGGGATTTTGCCGCGCAAATGAGTGCCAACCGCGTCGGCGTGCAGCGCATCCAGGCTCTGGTGGAGGTGATGGGGGCTGACGCCTTCGAGCAGGGACTCACGGCGCTGAACGATTATGCCCAGCGGCTCGCGTCGACCGCCATCGAGGACATTCCGGACGGCACGTATACATTCCAGGATGTTTTGGATGACGATGGTCAGGGCCATTTTGATCTGCCTATTGCGGTGAGCTTGCGCATCCGCGCGGGGCAGGTCGATGTGGATTTCGCCGGCACGGCACCGCAGGTTGCCGGAAACGTCAACTGTCCGTTGTCCGTGACCGCGGCGGCGGTGTTTTACGTGTTTCGCTGTTTGATGCCGCCGCATACCCCCGGCTGCGCCGGGAGCTTTCGGCCCATACGACTGCATGCGCCCAGCGAAACGGTGGTGAACGCTGTCCGCCCTGCGGCGGTGGCGGCCGGTAATGTGGAAACCAGCAGCCGGATTGTGGATGCGGTCATGGGCGCGTTGGCCAAGGCGTTACCGCAGCATATTGCCGCGGCCAGCCAAGGCACCATGAATAACGTGGCGATGGGAGGCCGCGGCCGAATGGCGTGGGACTACTACGAGACCATCGGCGGCGGAATGGGTGCGGGGCCGCGCGGTGGCGGACTGAGCGGCGTGCAAACCCACATGACCAACACCCTCAATACCCCCATCGAAGTGTTGGAGGCGAACCTGCCGCTCCGGGTTCGGCGCTATGCGTTAAGGCGCGGCTCCGGTGGTGCGGGGCGTCGTCCCGGTGGTGATGGATTGATCCGGGAATATGAATTTCTAGCGCCCGCCACGGTCAATTTGTTAACCGAGCGGCGGTGTCATGCGCCTTGGGGGCTGGCTGGCGGCGGGCCCGGACAGCCTGGCGAAAATCGACTGGATGGCGAGCGGCTGTCGGGTAAAACCCGATTGACGGTTCGGGCCGGCCAACGGCTGGTTATCGCCACACCCGGAGGGGGCGCCTGGGGGCGGCCGTGATCGACCGAGTTGATCGCCATGGACGACGACAGGGATGGTCGATCGTAGTAAGATGATCGGTTTCCGAGTTGGTGTTTCCCGGTTCGTGGCGTCATCCGAACGCCCAGACCTGAATTGGAGATTTATAATCCCGTGGACGTGACTGATCGCATCAAAGAGCAGATTTCGAGTCATCCCGTTGTGTTGTTCATGAAAGGCACACCGGATTTTCCCATGTGCGGCTTCTCCAGCCGCGTGACCCAGATTCTTAAGCACTGCGGCGCCGAGTTCGGTTACGTGAACATTCTCGACGATCCGGAAGTGCGGGAAGAGATCAAGCGGTATTCAGACTGGCCGACCTTTCCCCAGTTATACATCAACGGAGAATTGGTGGGTGGCTGCGATATCGCCATGAGCATGTATGAATCCGGCGATTTGCAAAAAATGCTGGCCGAGGCAAACGGCTCGAAATAGTCTTACCGCTACTTCTTAATTACCGTGGCTCGCCGCGACTATCCGTCACGATGGTTGGCGGCGAGCAGGTTTTTCTCGTAGTTGTTCTGAAAACCATTCACGATCTGGCAAAACAGCTCGGCGGTTCGCAGCGCATCGTAGCCTGCCGAGTGCGCCGAGCCCGAATCGAAATCCAAACCTGCAACGCTCGCGGCGCGAGCCAATACGGTCTGGCCGAACGCTACGCCGGCCAGGGTTGCCGTGTCGAAGCACGTAAATGGATGGAAAGGGTTTCGTTTAATCTGCGTGCGCTCCACTGCCGCATTGAGAAAACCCAAGTCGAAATGGGCATTGTGTCCCACCAGGATGGCGCGTTGACAGCCCAGTTCCCGAAGCTCCCGGCGAACTTCAGTGAAAATTCGCCTCAAGGCCTCTCGCTCGGGTAGTGCTGGCCGCAGGGGGTGATCTGGTTTGATGCCGTTCACCGCCAAGGCCGCGCTCTCGATATTGGCGCCCGCGAAGGGGGCTACGTGAAAACTCAGGGTCTCTTTCGGCGTGATCCGGCCTGCTTCATCCATTCGGATCAGCACCGCCGCAATCTCCAGCAGGGCGTCTGTGCCGGCGTTGAAGCCGCCGGTCTCTACGTCGACCACGACCGGGAGAAAACCGCGGAACCGGCCAGCCAGCCCCAATGCCTTTTGTTCTAAATCCATAGTGATTATCAGTGTCTCGGGTACATTGGAACTTTAGACGAGCCGCCAGGAGATAGGTTCGCCTGCGCGTAGCGGAATCAAATCATCATCGCCAAAGGCGTATTTCTCCGGCACAGTCCAAGGATCCTTCCGGAGGATGATCTCATCGCCGTGCGGTTCGAGCCCATAGAATTCCGCGCCGAAGCGGGACGCGAATCCCTCCAGTTTGCCCAGCGCGCCGGCTTGCTCGAACACTTCGGCATACAGTTCGACGGCCGCGTGGGCAGAGTAGATGCCGGCACAGCCGCAAGCCGTTTCTTTGCGATGGCGGCTGTGAGGCGCACTGTCCGTGCCGAGAAAAAACGCCGGATGGCCGCCAGTCGCCGCCCCGACCAGGGCCTGCCGATGGACTTCCCGTTTCAACACCGGCAAACAATACATGTGCGGCCGCAATCCCCCGACGAAGATCGCATTGCGGTTGTAGAGCAGGTGGTGGGGAGTGATGGTGGCACCGACCTTCGGCCAACGTTCCGTTACGAATTGAACAGCATCGGCAGTGGTGATGTGCTCAAAAACCACTTTCAGTCCCGGCAGCTGATCGAGCATTGGCGCCCAGCGTTGTTCGATAAACGCTTTTTCCCGATCGAACACGTCAATGTGCGAATCGGTGACCTCGCCGTGCACCAGCAAGGGGACGCCCGTTTCGGCCATGGTCTCAAGTACGCTGCGGATGCGGTCGATATCGGTGACGCCGGCGTCACTGTTGGTGGTTGCGCCGGCGGGGTAGAGTTTGGCGGCGTAAACATGCTCTGAGCGGGCGGCTTCCCGGATGGTTTCAACCGAGGTGTTGTCCGTCAGGTAAATTGTCATTAACGGTTGGAAATTCGAACCATCCGGCAGCGCGCTCATGATGCGGTCGCGATAAGCCAGCGCCTGCGCGACGGTGGTGACGGGTGGCTGCAGGTTCGGCATGATGATAGCGCGCCCGAAGCGTTGTGCCGTGTGGCCGAGCACCGATCGCATCGGTGCGCCATCGCGAAGATGAAGATGCCAGTCGTCGGGTCGTTTGATGCGAATTTCCATGAGTTTTTCGTCACAAATATGTTGGCCGGTCGGAGTTTGCAGACGGTTCATGCGGTAATCGCCGCCTGAGCGGATGTGTGCTCATCTATTCATTTCACAGCCAACCGGAGCGCTAACCAATCGTTCCGGTGTCAAGGGGGAACGATATGGAAATATCCACGATGGTGTTTCTGGCAATCGTTGTGATGATCGGAATTTATGCCGTCATCATCTACAACAACCTGGTTCGGCTCAAGCACAACGTGGCCAAGGCTTGGTCCAACATCGACGTATTGCTCAAGCAGCGTCACGACGAGCTGCCCAAGCTGGTCGACGCGTGCAAGCGTTACATGCAGCATGAACAGGAAACGCTCGAGCGTGTCATGAAGGCGCGGGCAGCCGTCAGTGTGGCACGGGAATCGGGCGATGTCGCAGCGCTCGGTCAGGCGGAAACCGGACTGCGAGCGGGTTTGGCTCAGCTGTTTGCTGTGGCCGAAAACTATCCGGACTTGAAAGCGAACGAATCGTTTCAACACTTGCAAACGCGAATTTCTGCTTTGGAGAACGCGGTTGCCGATCGCCGCGAATTCTATAACGACTCCGTCAACGTCAACAACGTGCGCATTGAGCAGTTTCCCGACGTGATTCTTGCCCGTTTGTTCGGCTTCCAGGCGAAACCGTTGTTGGAGTTCTCCGAAGCGGAAACCGCCGATGTATCGGTTGGGCAGCTATTCGGCTAACCCGAAATGGATCCAGCGATTACCGTCCCCATTGCTGGGAGTATCCCGGCCGATGATGCCTGGATCATGGTCTTGTTCTGCGGCTTGGCTGTGGTCGCCGGGTTTTTCGGCTGGCTGGCGTTCGTCCATAAGGCGCGGTTGATCGAGGACACGCCCACATCCAAGATCCGCTCTGCTGCCCAAGGTTGCGTTGAGATCAAGGGCATCGGTCAGTCGCTGGGTCCGCAGGCTCTGGTTTCCCCCATGACGGGTTTGTCCTGCCTGTGGTGGGAGTGTGAAGTTCACCGCCGCGAAGAGCGTGGCTCCGGCCGAAATCGCCGAACGAGCTGGCGCCGCATCTCCCACCGGATCAGTGACGAACCTTTTTGGTTGGAAGACGACACCGGCCGCTGCGTGGTCAATCCTCACGGCGCCGAAGTTCATGCCCAAGTGGATGTGTGGTACGGCAATACGCCCTGGCCGCGTCTGGATTCACGTCGGCACAAGAGCGTGTTTGGTTTCGCGGGCGGTCGTTATCGTTACCGCGAGAAGCGCCTGCCCGCGGGACATGCCCTTTACGCCCTTGGGTTTTTCCAAACCCAACGAGGACAAGACGGCTTTGACCGAAAGGCGCAGGTGCGCGATCTTCTCGTGGAATGGAAACAGGATCCCGAAGCCTTGGTGAGGCGATTTGACGCCAATAGCGATGGACAGGTCGATGCTGAGGAATGGGAGGCAACCCGCGCCGCCGCACAAGCAGAAGTGGAAGCTGAGTTTCTCAGTCGCGGTTTGGAGCCGGACGTTCACGTGCTCCGAAAGTCGGATGATCGGCGTCCGTTTCTGCTGTCTGTTTTTCCCGAGCACAAATTGACCCGGCGTTATCGGCTGGGCGCCATCGGGTGTCTTCTCGCATTTTTCGGCGGTCTTGCCGGCTTGGTGCTTCTGCTGCCGGGGCTATTGAACTAAGCAGCTGATTCTTATCCGATAATGCCCGCGTGCAACCGGACGTTAACACTGCTAGTATGATATGTTTTGCGGTCACTCCAAGGATTGGGGTATCGCCACGGCCAAACGGATGTCATGGAAAGGCCAGCACAAACCAACAACGAGTCACAACCCTCTGGTCAATTGATCGAAGCGTTGATCGGGCACCTGACGCCCCCAGCGGAATCCGACTCGCCGGACCCGGCTCCTTGGGATCAGGCGTTTCCGCGTGAGGCGTGGAAAAAACTCGGTCAAGCGGGTCTTTTGGGGCTGAGCGTGCCACGGGAACTCGGGGGGGGAGGCCTCAGTTATCCGGGGTTTTGCCGTGCCACGACGGCAGTCGCGGAGCACGGCTGTCATCTGGGTCTGGCGGTCTCGTGGCTCATGCAGAATTTGGTCGCGGCCAACTATTTTGGCCGTTACGCCTCTCCCGCCCAAGCTGCCCGTTACCTCGAACCGCTGCTTTCAGGCGAATCGTTGATTGCCATCGCGACCTCCGAGCCGCAGGGTGGCGCCCACCCCAAATATCTTTCCACGAAGGCAGAAAGGCAACCGGACGGTTTCCTGATCGACGGCCAAAAAGCATTCGTGACCCATGCGCCGCAGGCGGCCGCGTTCATTGTGCTCTGCGTGACAGAAACCCTTGGCCGCCGAAAACAATTTTCCGCGCTGGTGGTTCCCAGTGATGCGCCGGGCCTGGTGGTCGAGCCTTCGGCAGATTTCGCTTTGATGCGCCCAGTGGGACATGGCGGTTTGACGCTCAAGGGCTGCGCGGTACCTGGCGATGCCTTGTTGGGACCGGAAGGCCAAGCGCTGGATATGCTGGCCAAGCCATTTCGCGCCCTGGAAGAAGTGACGCTTTCGGCCTTCGCCTTGGGGCAGATCAGAACATTGCTGCGCAATGCCACCCACTGGCCGAGCGTGGCCGATACCGAGGAATCCGCCGAGGCTTTGGGTCGGTTGCGGGCCAAGTTGAGCCAGCTGGAGTTGGCGGTGGAGGCCGCGGCGCAGCGGTTAGAAGGCAAACCCACCGCGCCGGTGGCAGTTGAATTGGCGGCCGCTCGTGAGGCGGCGACGGGCTTTATAGAGCTTTACCGTCGCCTGGCGACGGATCTGGGTGCAAGTGTCGATGGAACCACGCTCGGCACCTTCGAGATGTTTTTCTTGCGCGGTGCGCGAAAAGGATTTCGCCGGTTAGGACAAAAATTGATGAGTAACGAGGTTAGTTAAGTGTCAGATACGGAGCATTTTGGCAGCATCGAGGGAATCCAGAGCGCGTTCGCGGAGATGGGGTATATCTGCAGTCGAACCATCGCCACGTGCTTGTTCGTCGCCCATAACCTGGGCCGGCCCATATTGGCCGAGGGTCCGGCCGGGGTCGGGAAAACGGAGTTGGCCAAAACGGTCGCACGTTACATCGATCGGCCTTTGGTTCGCTTACAGTGTTACGAAGGCCTGGACGAATCCAAGGCAATTTACGAATGGAAATACGGCAAGCAGTTGCTCTACATCCAACTGCTGAAAGATAAGCTGAACGACGTCATGGCGGGCGCCAATACCCTGGCCGAGTCGATGGACCGGTTGCACCGTCATGAGGATGTTTTTTTCTCCGAGAGTTTCCTGGAACCGCGTCCGTTGATGAAGGCGTTGAAAGAGCCCGACGGTTGCGTGTTGCTGGTGGACGAAATCGACAAATCGGACCACGAGTTCGAAGCGCTGTTGCTCGAGATCCTGTCGGACTTCCAGTTGACCGTTCCGGAAATCGGGACCATCAGCGCCCAGAAACGCCCGTTCGTGATTCTCACCAGTAACAACACCCGGGAGATGAGTGACGCGTTGAAACGGCGTTGTCTGCACCTTTATATCCCCTATCCCAGTAAGGATCTGGAGAGCCGCATCGTCAGTGTGAAAGTGCCCGGCATCTCCGATTCCCTGCGCACCCAACTGGTCAGCTTCGTACAGCAGGTCCGTGACATCGACTTGAAAAAACATCCCTCCGTCAGCGAAACCATCGACTGGGCGAAGGTGTTGGTACTACTGCATTCCGACGTGCTGGATGAAGAAATGGTCCGCACCACCCTGAATATTTTCCTGAAGTTCGAAGAGGACATCCGGCGGGTGGACAAGGAAGTGGGCAAAATGATCGCCAGCGCGCGCAAGGAAGCCGGACTGGAAGCGTATGCATCAGACACTTGAGGATTTCATCCAGGCGGTTCGGGGTGCCAACGTGCGCGTCTCCGTCGCCGAAGCGATGGAGGCCTACGAAACGGTTCGGCTGGTGGGTTACGGCGACCGTGAGGTGCTCCGCGACGCGCTGTCCGTGACCATGGCGAAAACGGCTGAGGACAAAGCCCGATTCGTTGATTGTTTCGATCGATTCTTCCAGGCCGACAGCTTCGACGACGCACCGGATATGCAGCATGCGGTGGGTGAGACCGAGGCGGGTGGCGAGAACGCCGTGGATCTGGACGATGCCCAGACGGATAAACTGGTCGACATGCTGCTCAGCGGCGACCGGGTGGGCCTGATGGCCAGCATGCGCGAAGCGGCGCGGGAAGCCGATATCAGCGAGATGACGCTGTTTACCCAGCGCGGCGTTTATCTGCAGCGCATGATGCGAAAGATGGGCCTGGATGCGCTCGACCGGCGATTGTTCGAGTTGGAGCGAAGCGGCCAGGCCGAGTCACCCCAGGCCCAGCGACTGAAAGAGGCGCGTGCGTATTTTCTGGACCAAATGAAAGAGTTCATCCAGCAGCAGATTCAGCTCTACACCGGCGCGTCGGGTAATCAGTTGCGAGAGGAGTCGCTCAAAGATCGTAAGCTCGCCAAGATTGAGGCCCAGGACTTCGAGCGCATGCAGGACATCGTGCGAACGGTGGCGAAACGCCTGAGCAACGTGCACGCACGTCGTGCCAAGCGGGCGCTACGCGGTCAGTTGGACGTCCGAAAGACCTTGCGCAGCAACATGGGCTTCGACGGCAGCTTGTTCGACATCCGTTGGAAACGCACCAAGGTTTCCCGGCCTCGGGTGGTGGTGATTTGTGATGTCAGTCGCTCGGTGGCGGACTACTCACGTTTTCTGCTGCTGTTTCTCTACAGCATGACGGAAGTCATCGACCGTATCCGGACCTTTACCTTTTGCTCGGATGTGGCGGAGGTGAGCCAAATCTTCGAGACCAGTTCGGTCGAAGAGGCTTTGTTCCAGGCTCAAGCGGCGGCGCCTATTGGTTCCACCGATTACGGTCAGGTTTTTCGAACCCTGGAGAAGGATTTTCTTGAGGCGTTCACACCCCGAACCACAGTGATGATACTGGGCGATGCCCGGAACAACTATGGCGACCCGGAAACCGGGATTCTCAAACTCATTCAGCAGCGCAGCCGCAACGTGATCTGGCTAAATCCGGAGCCGACGGTGGATTGGGGTACGGGGGATTCTGAAATGGATGCTTACCGACCGTTTTGCCACCTGATCAAAGAGTGCAACACGATCAATCAGTTGGAACAGGCACTGGATCAAATGCTCAAGCTGACCATGCGCGCGGCTTGAGCCACTCCGCCGACTTTAGGTCCATCGCCTTGCCGGGCCCACCCGCGGGACATAGAATCCCGCGGGGATAGTTCTCACCGCATGAGAAACTTTTCGAACTCGGCCGCATCCGGTTTTCGGGGGATGTCGCCCGTTCGCAGGTGTTATTCTCATCGGCTGCATCACCACGATGACAGGATCCGGATGACCGCGATACGTACCCTCAAGCAATATTTCCACGCACGTTTCATTCTGCTCGCCGCGACCGAGCTTGTGCTCTTTTTTGGGTCCATCTATCTCGCTGCTTACTTACGCTTTGCCCACGTTGGGGCGGAAGGCGTGGCCACCGTGGCCCCTTTGATGCCCAAGGCCTTGGTTTTTTCGATCGCACTTTTATTAAGCCTTTTTTCCATGGGGCTCTACCAGCGTTGGACCCGAATGCGCAATGAGGAAATTCTGGTGCGGTTGGCCGCCAGTTTCTTGTTCGGCGGCGTTGCCTTGGTTCTTTTCTTCTATGCCGTGCCGGCGTTGTATGTCGGTCGCGGTATTTTGGGTCTGGCGCTGATCATTTCGTTTTTTGGTGCGGCATTCGCTCATTTGCTGTTCCATCAATTTACCGACGAGAGTCTGTTCAAGCCGAACATCGTGATCCTGGGGGGGGGGGCTAAAGCTGGGGAGATGCTGGCCCATCTGCCGAAGAACGAAAGTGCCCGGGGCTATCGTTTAATTGGATTCATCCGGGTGCCGGGTGATGCGCAAGACGCCGATCTTGGCTCCGCCGACACACTGGAAGGGGCGCTTAGCGATGTCGTGACGACCCGTGGGATTGATGAGATCGTGGTCGCAATGGATGACCGCAGCGGTCAACTACCGGTCTCTGAATTGCTCCGATGCAAAATGCAGGGTGTCCGGGTCAGTGATGCGGTGGGATTCGTGGAACGGGAAACCGGGAAGGTTCATCTGGACCTCCTCTACCCGAGTTGGCTGGTGTTCTCGGAAGGCTACGGGGGAGACGCCTTCTTTCGTGCCGGCAAGCGGGTGCTCGACATTGCGGCCAGTTTGGCGCTGCTGGTGGTGGCTGCGCCGGTGATGTTGATTACGGCCCTGGCCATTTGGGCTACTGAGGGGTGGCGAGTGCCGGTTTTCTACGGCCAGACGCGAGTCGGTCAAGACAACCAACCGTTCGAGATCGTCAAGTTCCGCAGTATGGTCGTCGATGCGGAAAAGTTCGGCAACGCCCAGTGGGCCGAAGAGGATGATCCGCGGATTACGCGCGTGGGACGTTTCATGCGCAAGTTTCGAATTGACGAGCTGCCCCAGATCATTAACGTCATTCGGGGTGATATGAGTTTCGTCGGACCGCGGCCTGAACGACCGCAGTTCGTCGAGGTATTGGCGCAGCGTATCCCGTACTACATGGAACGTCACCGCGTGAAGCCGGGGATCACGGGTTGGGCCCAACTCAACTATCCCTACGGTGCGACTGAACAAGATGCGCTGGAGAAACTGCAATATGAGCTGTACTACCTGAAAAAACAGAGTCTGTTGTTTGATCTGATGATTGTTCTCCAAACGGTCGAAGTCGTGCTGTTTGGCAAGGGCGCCCGCTGATTGACCCGCTTCCTCATGGAAATGATCTATGTCCCGCTCTGATCCCCCCATCCGCTCCCACGATAATTTTCTGGTATTCGGCGCGCCCCTGATCGGGGAAGAAGAAATCCAGGAAGTGGTGGCCAGCATGCGGACCGGCTGGCTTGGAACAGGTCCCAAGGTCGCGCGCTTCGAGCGCGAGTTCGCGGCCTATAAAGGTGCCAACCAAGCGGTGGCGCTGAATTCGTGCACAGCGGCTTTGCATTTAAGTATCTTGGCCGCCGGTCTTCAGCCGGGCGATGAAGTGATAACCACGCCCATGACCTTCTGCGCCACGGTCAACGCCATCGTTCATGCCGGCGCGACACCGGTATTGGCCGATGTGGATCCGGTGACCATGAACATCGATCCCGATCAAGTCGCGGCGCGGATGACACCGCGAACCCGGGCGATTCTTCCCGTGCATTTCGCCGGCCGGCCGTGCGAGATGGACGCTTTGACCGCGCTGGCGGAGCGCCACGGGCTGAAGCTCATCGAGGACTGCGCCCACGCCATTGAGACTGAATATCACGGTCGTCCCGCCGGAACCTTTGGCGATTTCGGCTGCTTTAGTTTCTATGTGACCAAAAATGTCGTCACGGGCGAGGGCGGTATGGTGTTGACCCGGGATGAGTCGGCGGCGGCACGAATCAAGACCCTGGGTTTACACGGCATGAGCAAGGACGCCTGGAAACGTTTCGCCGATGAGGGTTACAAGCACTATCAGGTTGTCGAGTGCGGTTTCAAATACAACATGATGGATCTGCAAGCGGCCATCGGTATCCATCAACTGGCGCGTGTGGAATCTGCCTGGGCACGCCGCGCCCAAATCTGGGATCGCTATCAACGCGAGTTGGCCGATTTGCCGGTGACGCTGCCCGCGCCGGTCCCTGACGATCAGCGCCACGCCTATCATCTGTTCACAATTCTGATTGATGAGGCCCACTCGCCCATGGCGCGGGATACGTTTCTCAATCGAATGACCCACCACAACATCGGCGTGGGTGTTCATTATCTGAGTATCCCGGAACATCCGTACTACCAGCAGACCTTCGGCTGGCGTCCGGAGGATTATCCCCATGCCATGGGCATTGGCCGCACCACGGTCAGCTTGCCGTTGTCCGCCAAACTCACCGATGCGGACGTGAACGATGTCATTCGTGCCGTTCGACAGGAACTTAGCGGATGAGGCGATTCATCTCCAGCTTGTTGCCGGACGCGGTTCGCCTCGGCCTGCGGAAACGCCTCAATGCGGCACGGCGAGCGCGGGCCATGCCGCGCATGATTCGCGGTTACCAAGATGGGCGCGGCCTGTGGCGTCCCAACGTGCGAATGAGCGACAGCGTCTGCATTCAACGGCCACAGAATGTCGTCATCGAGGACCTGGTCTGGGTTTGGCACTACAGCCTGTTGGACGGAACCGGCGGACTGGAAATCGGTGAAGGCACGCAAATCGGCGCCTGGTCCGGCCTGTTTACCCATTCCTCTCACGCCGCGATACGCCTCTATGGGCGCCACTACCTGGAGGTGCCGGAAGACGAAAAGGTGGGGTTCTCCACGGCACCGGTTCGGGTGGGGCGCTATGTCCTCATCGGACATCATGTGAATATTCTGCCGGGCGTGACGATTGGTGACGGAGCGGTGATTCGTTCCGGCGCGATGGTGACCAAGGACGTAGCACCGTTCCAGGTGGTGGGCGGTTCGCCGGCCGAGCCCACCGGCGACATCCGCGCCTTGGACAAACGTCTGCTCAGGCGACATTCCGAACTCCAGTCCTGGTACGAACAGTGGCAACGGCCCGATGACGACGCAATGGGTCGGTGACGCCGTAGCCATGGAGGGTAGAGTGTGTCGCTAAGGCGAGCCGCCGTGTCCGGCACCAAGTGGACCGCCGCCTCCAGTCTGGCCACAACCGGCATTCAGTTCGTGCAGATCGGCGTTCTGGCCCATCTCCTGAGCCCTGAAGATTTCGGCTTGATGGCCATGATTATGGTGGTGTTGGGCTTCGCTCAGGCCTATGCGGACATGGGCATCGGCAACGCAATCATCTACCGGCAGCAGTCCACGCAAGACGAGCTCTCTTCCCTGTACTGGCTCAATCTGGCCTTTGGGCTACTCATCTACCTGATCATCCTTGCGTCGACGCCGGCAATCGTCGCTTTTTTTGCCGAGCCTCGATTGGCACAGCCGCTGGCATGGTCCGCCGCATTGTTTCTGGTGATTCCCGTCGGTCAGCAGTTTTTCGTTCTGCTGCAGCGTGACACCCGTTTTCGACCCATCGCACTACTAGAAATCGGTGGTGCGACGGTGGGGCTCGCCGTTGCGATTACCGCGGCTTGGTTCGGGCAGGGGGTGTATGCGTTGGTTTGGGGTCAGTTGGCCAACGCGGCCACCAAAGCGATGATCCTGCTTGCCATCGGTTGGGTCGACTACCGCCCGTCGCTGCATTTTCGCCCTGGCGATCTGCATGGTTACGTGGGTTTTGGCCTGTTCCAGATGGGTGAGCGGAGCGTCAATTTTCTCAACTCGCGCTTGGATCAAATGCTGATTGGCAGCCTGTTGGGGGCGCAGGCACTGGGGTACTACAATCTGGCGTGGAATTTGGTGATCCAGCCGGTGACCAAGATTAACCCCATCGTGACCCGTGTGGCCTTTCCTTTGTTTGCGCGGGTACAAAATGAGCAAACCCGACTCCGCCGGGGTTACCTGCTCACCCAGCGCTTGTTGAGTACCGTCAATTTTCCTCTGCTCCTGGGTTTGGCTGCCGTTGCGCCACTGTTGTTGCCGTTGGTTTTGGGCGAGCGCTGGACACCGGCGGTGATTCTGGTGCAGTTGCTGGCCGGGGTGGCCTTGTTCCGTTCCACAGGCAACCCTATGGGCGCTCTGTTGCTGTCGAAAGGGCGGGCGGACTTGGGCTTTTATGCCAACGTGGCATTGGTGTTTTTTCAGGTGCCGGGGATTTTGCTCGGTGCCCGGTTGGGCGGTGCGCCGGGGGTGGCCTTGGCGCTATTGCTATTGCAGATTTTATATTTCGTATTGAGTTATCCGGTGTTGATCCGACGGGTGCTGGAGCCGTGTCTGTGGCAATACTATGCGAGCGTATTGCCGGCGCTGGCGATTTCCCTGGCCATGGCGCTCAGCGTCGCGGTGATTCCGCGCTTTGCCGGCGCTCACGTGGGCATTTTAGTGGGCCAGATTCTTTTCGGTGCGCTCGTCTATGCGCTGTTGACCTGGCTCGTTCGGGCTGAGGATTTACGCGACCTGCGCCGCTTGCTGCTGGAGCGGGGCAGATGAATCATCGTGAGGTTGGCTCTAGCGGTTTGACTGTGCTGCACCGGGTTCCCGTCTGGCTGCCCCAGACGCAAACATGGTTGTACAACCAGCTGCGCTATTTGCCGTCTTGGATCGAGAGCCACGTGGTGTGCGACACCGATGAGAACCTGGATCAGTTCCCATGGCCGCATGTGTCCAGCTTTTCGCGGGCATCGAAACGACGCATTTATGGGGACAAGCTGCTCCGTCGGCTTGGGTGGCGGCATCACTACGGCTTTGTCACGGCGGCGGCACGCAACGCCGGCGCGCAGCTGATGCATTCCCATTTCGGCCATGTGGGTTGGGCCAATGCGGCGGTGGCGCGCGCGCTCAATATTCCCCATGTGGTCACTTTTTACGGTTTTGACGTCAATATGCTGCCCACTCAGGATTCCCGTTGGCGCGGGCGGTATGCCGAGCTATTCGCGGGGGTCGATCGCGTTCTATGCGAAGGCAGTCACATGGCGGCCCGGGTGGCGGAGCTGGGATGCGGCGAGGATCGCATTCGTGTGCATCATTTGGGTGTGGAGTTGCAGCATATCCCGTTTCAGCCTCGATCATGGCGGCCCGGCGAGACGCTGAAAGTGTTGGCAGCGGCAAGCTTTCGGGAGAAAAAAGGCTTGCCCTACGGCATTGAGGCGCTGGGTCGTATCGCCCGAAAAATGCCCGTGCAATTGACCATCATGGGCGATGCGGGTTCGGACGCGGCGAGCCAGGCTGAGAAGCAGCGCATTCTCTCAGCCATCGCAGATTCCGGCCTGGCTGAGTTCACCAATAGGGTGGGGTATCAGCCGCAGTCGGTTTTGTGGGAGCTGGCCCATGATCATCATGTTTTTCTTTCCCCCAGTGTGACGGCGGCCGATGGCGACACCGAAGGCGGCGTGCCGGTGGTTTTGATTGAAATGGTGGCCAGCGGGATGCCGGTGATTGCGACCCGTCACTGCGACGTGCCGGACGTTATTCTGGAAGGGCGCACCGGTTGGTTGGCGCCCGAGCGGGATGTGGATGGGCTGGAAGCGGTCATGAATCGGTGGCTCGATCAGCCGGATGCTTGGGCTTCCATGCTCACGGCGGGACGCAAGCATGTGGAGGCGGCGTACGATGTGCGGCGCCAAGGTGAGGCTTTGGCCGAGATCTATCAGCAGTTGCGTTGAGCAGAATGTGTGACCGATCGCTGGGGAAGACCGATCGGCTTGCCGGGTTTAGTGTCCGGCCGCGCGTTGGAGCACGCTCAGTAAGCGTGGCGCCGTCACCTGCAGACAGTAGTGTGCCTCGACTTTGCGTCGACCGGCCTTCCCCAGGCTGCAACGAAGATTGGGCCAGTCGCGTAAATTCTTAAGCGCATTCAGCCACTCCTCAATGTTGACCGCCAAATAGCCGTCTACGCCGTCGCTGACGATCTCCCGGTTCACGCCCACGGGAGAGGCGATCACCGGTTTGCCACTGGCCATATACTGAATCAGCTTATAGCCGCATTTGCCCCTGCCCGACGAACCCTTCGAACGGGGCAAATGCGGCTA
>JAXHTV010000030.1 GCA_034189865.1 Pseudomonadota bacterium
TAAAGGCCATATCGCCATCAACATAAATGTCATGGAAAGCTGCATCTACTGTATTTGAAGCTATTAGAAAAGGTGCTGCAAAGTTAGTTATATCATAAATAAAAACACTTTGCCGCCGGAGGGCTTGGGTCTCGAGATCGGCGTGGGAACTGGCCGCTTTGCCGCGCCGTTGGGCATTCAAGTCGGTTTGGACCCCGCAGCGTCCATGTTGTCCCAGGCCCTACAGCGGCGGATCAGTGTCGTCCAGGGCATCGCCGAGGCTTTGCCTTTTGCCGATGAGATGTTCGATTCCGCGCTGATGGTTGTCGTTCTTAGCTTTTTGGATGATGTCGTAGCCGGCCTGACGGAAATCCACCGTGTTCTCAAGCCCGGCGGCGTGTTGGTGATTGCGTTCCTCGACCATGACTCACCGACTGGGCGAGACTACCTTGCTCGGCGTGCACACGAGGTTTTTTTTAAGGATGCCACATTTTACGGCAGCGCTGAGGTGGAGCGATTGTTGGGCGAAGTGGGGTTCCATGACCTCTGCTGGGTGCAGACCTTGTTCCATTCTCCGGAGCAAATCACCGAAATCGAAGCGCTGCGACCGGGCCGTGGCGATGGCGCGTTTGTCGTTGTCCGGGCGAGCAGATGCTAACTGGTGTGGAAAAAGAGGAATCGGCAGGGGCAATGAAGCGGACATCCAAAGCCATGCAGGCCGCGAGGCAAACAGGAATGACGTTCTTCAGGACGATTCCCATCGTGCTGGGAGTGCTGGCCCTGGCGAGTTTCGTAACCACGGCGCTATCGCCGGAGTGGTTATCTAACGTTGTTCCGATGCAGGGCATTTTCGGCCCTGTGTTCGGCGCCCTGGTGGGGAGCGCGGCTGCTGGACATCCGGTCACGAGCTATGTCCTGGCGGGAGAACTCAGTGCAAGCGGTGTGAGTCTCGCCACGGTGACCGCCCTGATCGTGAGTTGGGTGACCGTCGGGCTAGTGCATCTTCCTGCGGAGGCGGCGATCTTGGGCCTGCGTTTTGCGCTGTGGCGTAACGCCATCAGCTTCGTTTTGGCGATCGTGATGGCCCACGTGATCGCGACGTTGCTCTTGGCCTTGCCTTAGGCGATGTTCGGTGTGTTCCAACCATCCAAAGGCATAGCGAAATTCCTAGGAGGTTGGCTTTTCCTGCTTGCAGTGGGCGGGATCTACGGTCTCGTGAGCCTATTCAATCCTGCTGTGGTTGCCGAGGCTGGGGCGTTGTTCCAAACGATGGCTCTGCGGGTCTTGCCGATTCTGGCGCTTGTCTTCGTTTTGCTGTTTTTCGCCGGATTGTTTCTCCAGCCAGCTTGGTTAGCTCAGCACTTAGGTAGAGCCGGCGGGTTTGGTGGCTGGGCGTTTACGATTATTTTCGGGGTTCTTTCCGTGGGGCCACTGTATGCCTGGTATCCGCTTTTGGGGGATCTGAAGGCAAAGGGGATGAGTGGCGCTCTCATAGCCACTTTCCTTTACAGCCGGTCGCTGAAACTACCGCTGCTGCCACTGATGGTGCATTACTTCGGTTTGGGTTATACCGTTGCGCTCTCAGTTGGCATCGTCGTGTTCTCGGTGGCAAGCGGATTACTCATGCAAACACTTGCCGGTATCGATGATGCAGAACAAACGGAGGGGAGGTGAAGATGAGGATCGCGATTGCCGCCCCAGGGCCGGACAGCGACGGAGAGATCGGCCGTCGAGGTGCCCGCGCGGTGTGCTATCTCGTGTTCGACGAGACAGCGACACTGCGTGAAGTAATTCAAAATCCATTCCAGGACTTCGATCACGCGGTCGGTGTCCATGTGGCTGACCTCTTGGCGGATAAATCGGTCGACATCGTGGCCGCCGCCCACTTGGGTTCCGGGTTTACGTCAGCGTTAGACAAAAGGAGGGTTCGCTATGCGGAATACCAGGGCGTTATCGCAGAGGTCGCGAAACAACTCGCTGCCCGATTCGGGCCGCATAGCGGCGATGTGGCGTAGCCGGAGCGGTGACGTTACACGCCATTTTGTTTGGTAGGCGATGTGTGTTCGACGTCGATGCCACCGGTGAGGCTGTCTAGCGCCAGTAGAACCTGTCGCACGATCAAGGGCTTGCCATCAACCATTCCCTCTTCTTCGGCCACCGCAATCTCGCTCGCCGCATATTCCCAACGGCGTAGGATCTCAATCTTCTGTTCTTGGGTTAGCGAGAGTTGCTCCAAAACGTCCTCAGGGGTTTCAAAGACCGACGCCGGGTCGAGCAGCGCCTTCTCGTAATCGATTGGTTCGCTCATCCATGCTTCCTCCGGGTTGGGGGGGCGAAAGGCCTGTGCGCCCGTACCTCAGATTTGATATTGCAGCTGTCAGATAATCGCATTCAGCGTGAGATAAACCAACCCACTGAGAGCCACTCCGACGACGAACAGTGACAGGTTGCCATATCTCCGTGCCAAGGGCGCCAGCTCATGGATGGAGACGAAGATCATGGCGCCAGCCGCAAAAGCTATAAATAACGGATTGAGTCCGGGAAGAAAGTCGACTGCCACAAGGCCGACGATCGCCCCGAGCGGCTCTGCCAGGGCGGAAAGCAGGGCCGAGCTGTACAGGAAGACCTTCCTTCTCAGTAAAACAGCCGGCACGGCCATGGCGAACTCCTCAGGAAGATTGTGGAGCGCGATTGCGATCGCCACGAGAATACCAAGGGACGGGGAGGCAACGTAGGAGTTCGCCATCGCGAACCCTTCGGGGAAATCGTGAAGAATAAGGCCAAAAACCACGAGATAGGCTGATTTCAGCGCCCCCGCGCCGAGGCCGGTGGCTTCGTCGATCAGGTGGGTGTGGGGGATCACAAGATGCAGTGCATAAAGAACCAGACCGCCTGCTGTGGCCACGCTCAAGGCGCAAATGACACCCGTTTGGGCCACGGATTCCGGTATCAACTCCAGACAAGAAACGAGCAGCATGATGCCGGCGGAAAAGCCAATCCCTACGGCAACCCCTGCTGGGCTTTCGCGGAACCGAAGCGCAAGCATTACCCCGGCCGCGGTGGTGAAAACCGACATGAAAGATAGCAAAATCACCGTGAGATAGAGACTCATCCTTGCCCTCTGATCGGCTCGCACTTGGCATCCGTTTCTATAGGTATCTAAGGCAAGTTCTTCACCCGGACGACCCTTAATTATGCACCGCGTTGGGTTATTTACCTGGATTGGAACAATAACCGAAAAAAGATGGGAGAACGGGATGACCCTTGGGGATATTCGGGCCGGTGAGGGTTTGGAGGATCACCTCATCGAGCTCGCCAGACCGGCATCGTTGTTGAGACGACCCGCCAAGACCACGGCATTGCTGCTGTGGGTTTACGTTCACCGACAGGCAACCTGCCGAGATCACAGAATGAAGTCGGTGGCCAGAAAGCGGGATTTTCGCTCCGTCACGATGGATTGAATCAGTTCGCGGTTGGCTTCGGTTTGCTTGGCGGCGACCAGGGTGCGGATGCTGAAAACCCGCAAGGCATCGGATACCGAGAGGGTGCCCTCTGCCGAGTCTTTCCGCCCGGTGAACGGGAAACTATCGGGGCCTCGTTGGCATTGACTGTTGATGTTGACTCGGCACACCTGATTCACCAGCGGGTCGATCAGCTGGGCGAGTTGCTCCGGATTGTGGCTGAACAGGCTCACCTGTTGGCCGTAGTTGGACTGGGTGAGGTAATCCAGTGGAGTCTCCAGATCGGTGAAGGGCACGATGGGTACCACCGGCCCGAACTGTTCCTCCGTATACAGGCGCATGCCGGGCCGGACGGGATAGATCACGGCGGGTGTCATAAACGTGTGCCGGACTGTGCCGCCCGTAGGGTTTATCAGCCGCCCACCCTGAGCCAGAGCATCGTTGATGAGCTCTTTGAGGTATTGGGTTTTGTTCGGTTCCGGCAGGGCGGTGAGTTGCACGCCCGCCTCCCAAGGCATACCGGCCTTGAGCCTTTCGACGGCTGCGACAAACCCATGGATAAAGTCGTCGACGATATCGGCGTGAACAAAGAGGATTTTCAACGCGGTGCAGCGCTGTCCGTTGAAGTTCAGGCTGCCCAGAACGCATTCATCGACGGTTTCACTCAAATCGGCGTCAGGCAGGACGATTGCCGCATTTTTGGCTTCCAAACCCAGCACGCAGCGGAGCCGATGGGGCTTGGGATGTTGATGTTTAAGCAGATCGGCCACGCGGCTGCTGCCGATAAAGGCCAAGACATCAATGCGGCCGGATTTCATTAACGGGCCGACCACTTCCTGACCCTCGCCATAAACAGTATTGATGACACCGGGCGGAAAGGCGTCCCGAAAGGCGTCCAGAAGGGGCTCGTGGAGCAGTACCCCCAGTTTGGGTGGCTTGAAGATGACCACATTACCCATGATCAAGGCCGGAATGAGGGTGGTGAAGGTCTCATTGAGCGGGTAGTTGTACGGTCCCATACAGAGCACGACACCCAGCGGCGCCCGGCGAATCTGCGCTGCGATGCTTTGTTCGATGACAAAGCGTGAGCCCACACGATCCAAATCTTTCAATGCGTCGATGGTGGCGATGATGTATTGGACGGTGCGGTCGAATTCTTTTTCGGCATCCGGGCGTGTTTTGCCGATTTCCCACATCAGCAGGCGCACCACATCTTCGCGCCGCGTTTCCATTTGTCGGGCAAAGCCTTGGACATGGGCGATTCGCTCGCCCACCGAGAGCGTGGGCCACACCCCGCGCCCGTGATCGTAGGCTTTTGCGGCCACATCGAGCACTTCCAACGCGACGTCTTCCGGCAACAAGGGATAACTGCCGATGCGGCAGCGTCGAACGGTGCCATCGGATTCTTCACACAGAGGAGAGAAAACATCCTCCCGCGGGCCGGACCAGTGTTTGATTTCCCCGCCGCACAGATAATGCTGCTGTTCAAGGGGCATAGCGATGCGGGCGTGCTCGGGGATTAGGCGGTCGCAGTCCAAAACGGGGGTGTAGTGGGGCTCGGCCATGCTCGCGGTCTCCCGGGGTTGCTTGGGGGGCGGCTGGAGATTGTGGCGGTTCAGTACTGTTTTAACGTGCCCACACCGGGTTGTCTATCGCATCTCGGTGAGTGATGTTTCGGTTTCCTGCGAACGATTCGTTTTGGCTGCAGTGCGTCCGCTTCGCCGGCGCATGCCACTCGCGTACTCGCTGTTATTCCGAGGATTCTCGGGTGGCGTTGTCGGCTTGCAGGATGATGACGCTCTCGCCAGGAATTGCGACCTGTGAGGCGCCAAGTTCGCTTTCGGGGTCACTGGCGATGAGTACCCGATAGTCGTTTGGCCCCAGGGGGATTTGTCGGACGTCTTCGCCGAAATTGCAGACCACGGTCACCGGCCCACGAGAGAAAACCAGCCATTGCTTATCTTCCGCGAAGCGCGTTCGAACGGGCGCGCAGCGCCAATCGCTTAAGCCGGAGACCTGCCGACGCAGTTCGATCAGGCGGCGATGCCAGCCCAACATATCCGCCTGTGTTGCCGCTGCCAGCTCGTGCCAATCGAGCTTGGAGCGCTCAAAGGTCTGTAGTGCTTGCGGATCCGGTATGTCTTCCGGATTCCAGCCGAAGGCGGCGAATTCTTCACGCCGCCCATTTCGGACGCTCTCGGCCAGATCCGGCTCCTGGTGATCGGTGAAGTAGAGAAAGGGTGAAGTGGCGGCCCACTCCTCGCCCTGAAACAGCATGGGCACAAACGGCGAGAGCAACACGATCGCCGCTCCGATTTTCAGCCGCTTCGGGTCGACCAGATGGGACATACGCTCGCCCTTGGCGCGGTTGCCGACCTGATCGTGGTTTTGCAGACACGCCACAAATCGGGGGCCGGGCAGATCCCCGGCGGGGCGACCGTGGCGGCGGTCCCGGTAGACCGAGTAGCGCCCGTCATAGACCAGATTACGCTCTAGTACCCGGGCGAGGTCGGCCAGGTGCCCGAAATCGGCATAGTAGCCGCTGGTTTCCCCCGCGAGCACCGCATGCAGGGCATGATGGAAGTCTTCATTCCACTGGGCATCGAGTCCATAGCCACCCACCTCCGTTCGCCGAACGATGCGGGGATCGTTCAGATCGCTCTCGGCAATTACGGTGAGGTGTCGTCCCAGTTCGGCTTCCAGCGCTTTGACCTCCGCCGCAAGTTGTTCGAGAAAGTGCGTGGCGGAGGTATCGACGATGGCGTGCACGGCATCGATGCGCAGTCCGTCGAAATGGTAGTCGCGCAGCCACATCAGCGCGTTGTCGCAGAAAAACCGGCGAACCTCATCGCTGCCGGGTCCGTCGAAGTTCACCGCCTCACCCCACGGGGTGGCGTAGCGGTCGGTGAAATACGGTCCGAACCGGGCGAGGTAGTTCCCCGTGGGACCGAGATGGTTGTAGACCACATCGAGCATCACCGCCAAACCCCGGGCATGGCAGGCATCCACCAGACGCTTCAAGCCCTCCGGGCCGCCGTAGATGCGATGGGGGGCGAACAAATCGACGCCGTCGTATCCCCAGCCCCGCGTTCCGGAAAACTCCGCCACCGGCATCAACTCGACGTGGGTGATGCCCAGTTCGGCGAGGTGATCCAGCCGGGGGATGATCGCCTCGAAGGTGCCCGCCGCGGTGAAGGTTCCCACGTGCAACTCATAAATCACCGCCGCAGATAAAGGTCCGGCACACCAGCGCTGGTCGGTCCAGGCAAAGGTATCGTGATCCACCCGCCGGGAGGGGCCGTGAATGCCTTTCGGTTGCGAAGGCGAGCGCGGATCCGGCAGCGGCTTTCCGCCATCAACCGCGAAGGCATAGTCTGTATCCCCGGTGGCCTCAGGGACCGCCACCGACCACCAGCCGCCGGCTTGAGCCTGCATCGCGATGCGGCGCTCGCCCAGGG
This sequence comes from Pseudomonadota bacterium, assembly GCA_034189865.1. NCBI lineage: Bacteria > Pseudomonadati > Pseudomonadota > Pseudomonadota bacterium. Next base: position 6,899 of record JAXHTV010000030.1, read on the forward strand.
CCAGCTCCACCCGTTGGGCCGCCGGTGCCCAGACGCGAAATGTATTCATGATGTGGGCTCCTGTCGGGAGAGCAAGGCCACCGGGAAGCGCTTCAACAGGTCCGGCATGCCGACGCCGCCGCCGTCAATGGTCTCTCCGGTCAGCTCGTTGCGCCATTCGCCGGCGGGAAGATCCAGTTGGGTGTTTTTCCAATCGTTCTTCAGGGTCAACACCAGGCGGGGTACCACCGTGATCACCCTGTCCTCACCGCGAGTGAATGCCACCACGTGGTCGGCTCGGCGGCCGCGGGCGGCGAGCGGGCGGTAGTCGCTGCCGAAGGCCTCCGGGTGTTGCCGGCGCAGGCCGAGCCCCTGGCGGATAACCCAAAGCTTGGGCAGGCCCTGGTCGCTGGCCGCCAGGATCGACTCCGGCGTGGCCTTCGACAAGCCGTGAAGCAGCTGTCGCCGCTCTTTGTAGTCCACCGGCCGCCGATTGTCCGGGTCCACCAGGCTCAAGTCCCACGACTCGTTGCCCTGGTAGATATCGGGCACACCGGGGGCGGTGAGCTTGATGAGGGTCTGGGCCAATGAGTTCACCCGCCCGGGCTCCACCAAAGGTGTCACGAAATTCTCCAGGTCGCTGACGAACGCCTCGTCCGTCAGCAGCGAGTCGATGAAATCCGTGAGGGCCGCTTCGTATGGCTCGTCGATGCGGAGCCACGAGGTGTGGGTTTTCGCCTCGCGGGCAGCTTTTTCCATGTAGGCCACCAAGCGGTCCCGCTCGATGGGCCATGCACCCACCAGGGTTTGATACAGCAAATACTCCATATTGCGATCGGAAAAACCCTCCCGACGGTGGTGCTTGGCCAGGGTGGACCATTGCCGGACCGCTTTTTTCCATCGCGAGGGCATCTCCGAAAGCAACGCCAGGCGAGCCCGAACGTCCTCGCTGCGTTTGGTGTCGTGGGTCGAGGTGGTCAGCAGGGCACGTGGCCAATGATGTTGGGCATCGGCGGCCCAGCGGTGAAAAGCCTCGGGGGTGACGCCAAAATGCTCCGGTGCGCCGCCCACCTCGTTCAAAGCGATCAGCCGGTTATAGCAATAGAACGCTGTATCCTCGGCGCCTTTCGCCATGGCCGGGCTGGTGAGCTGTTGAAAGCGCATGGCGAACTCGCTTTCCAATTCGCCGCCGTGGTGAAGCACTAAGAGATCGCGCAGGAAATCGAGCAGCTCTGTGTCGATCTGCGGTGCTTCCTGTTTTGCCCGTTCGATGGCGGCGTTGATGTAGCGTGCGTCTTCGTTCTTTACCACGCCATCAGTGGCCTGCACGTAGGTGCGATAGACCGGGAAGCAGGCGACGACTTCCTTGATGGCTTCGAATAACTGTTCGCGGGTGTAATCGCGGTGGCGGCGATGGTGCTCGCAAATGGTTTGCAAAAGCACCGTCAGGCGGTTGACATCACTGCCCAGGAGCTCGTGAAGCACTTGGTGCTTTTTGTCGCGTACCAGGGAGGCATAGTCGGTGTCTTCGCCGGTGAAATCGGCGTAGATCGTGGTCATGGCCCCCTCGCCGGAGCCATTGACGAACAAGCCGCCTACCTGATTGAGGAAGCCATAACCGGTGGTGCCGTCAATGGGCCAGTCGTCCCGCAGGGTCTCGCCCAGCTCGAGGATCTTCTCGGCGACGATCCATGTTTGAGGTGCGGCATTGCGCAGCCGCTGAAAATACCCGGCCGGATCCCGCAAACCATCGGGATGATCGATTCGCAAGCCGTCAACTTCACCCGCTGCAACCCATTGCAGTAACCGCGCGTGGGTGTCTTTGAACACCCGCTCGTTCTCCACCCGCAGGCCGATGAGGGTGTTTACATCGAAAAAGCGTCGATATCCCAGCTCATAGCCGGCTGTGCGCCATAAGGCCAGGCGGTAGTGTTGGCTTTCGATCAGCGCATCGAGAGCATCGGCATCGGTGTTGGTTTCGGCGACAACGGCATCCACCGCAGCCGCGACCGTGTCCGATTCTCGTAGCAAGCGAGCGAGTTGTTCCTTAACGACTTCCTTATCCCGGTGTCGCCGGTCGGAATCCCCGGTGCCGGCGCCCAGCACCGGCAGCCACGCCAGCGTGTCCGCCAGGAACGCGAGCAAGTTGGAGCCACAGCGTTCCGCCGCGGGTTGTAGAATCCGATGCAGAGAGGCTGGCGCAATAGGAAAACTGTGTTCGTGGTAGCGGAGTTTGAACGTGCCGTCTTGGCGCTCCAGTTGGAATTCGCCCGCTTCCAAAACCCGGCCGTAGTGATCGCCCAACACCGGCAGCAGGATTTTTTCTTCCTGTTGTTTTTCCGAGGGTGCCCAATCGACATCGAAATAGACGGCGTAACGGCTGGAAGGTCCATTTTCCAGCACGTCCCACCACCACGGATTTTCCGGGGTGATGGCCATGTGGTTGGGCACAACATCCAAGACTTGCCCCATGCCGTTCGCGCTCAAGGCCTTGCACAAGTCCGCGTGTCCCACGGCGCCGCCAAGTTCCGCGTTGGCCCGAGTCGGGTCCACGACATCGTAGCCGTGGGTGCTACCCGGCGCCGCCTGGAGATAGGGCGAGCAGTAGAGGTGACTGATGCCCAGTTCGGCCAAATAATCCGTGATGTTTGCCGCGGCGGTGAAGTCGAAATCCGGGTGAAGTTGAACCCGGTAGGTGGCCAGGGGTACGTCTTGTTTCCGCTTACCGGTTTGGTCGGAGCGCAGCACCATGAGCGATCGCGCCGCGAGCTCAACCTCGGATGTGGGTTGATAAGTATCACCCTCCCGCAGAACGGCTTCGGTCGTGTCGACAACGCTGGTCCAGCGGCGGCCCCAGGCGGCGGTGGGTAGGGTGAATGTCATTGCCTCGTAGTGCGCGTTGAACAGCAGCAGAAAGCTGCTGTCCACGACGGGGTGGCCATCCGAACCGGCACCCAGCGCACCACCGTAGAGAAACACCATCAGCGATTTCGCATCGTCGTCGCCCCAGTCACGTTCCGACATTTCATCGCCATCGGGGGTGAACCAGGTGATGTCGTGCACGCTGTCGCCGTGAATGGGGCGCCCCTGAAACCATTCACGACGCCGGAACACCGGATGTCTGCGGCTGAGTTGAATCAAACCTCGCGTGAACTCGAGGAGATCTTCATCCCGCGACTCCCAATCAAGCCAAGAGATTTCGCTGTCCTGGCAGTAGCCGTTGTTGTTGCCGTGCTGGGTACGGCCCATTTCATCGCCGGCCAGCAACATGGGAACGCCTTGCGAGAGGATGAGCGTGGCCAGGAAGTTGCGTTGCTGGCGGGCCCGGAGCTGGTTAACTTCGGGGTCGTCGCTGGGACCTTCCTCGCCGCAGTTCCAGGAGCGGTTGTGGCTTTCGCCGTCCCGATTGTTTTCGCCGTTTGCCTCATTGTGCTTGTGGTTGTACGAAACCAAGTCACGCAAGGTAAAGCCGTCGTGTGCGGTGACGAAGTTGATGCTGGCATGAGGTCGTCGGCCGGATTGCTCATAGAGGTCGGAGCTGCCGGTGAGTCGGGAGGCGAACTCTCCCAGGGTTTGGTTTTCGCCCCGCCAATAGTCCCGGACGCAATCGCGATATTTGCCGTTCCACTCGGCCCAGCCGGGTGGGAAGTTGCCCACCTGGTAACCCCCTTCGCCCACGTCCCAAGGCTCGGCAATGAGCTTGGCCCGGGAGATGACCGGGTCCTGGCCGATGATGTCGAAAAACGCGCCTAAGCGGTCGACATCGTGCAGTTCCCGGGCCAGGGCGGCCGCTAAGTCGAAGCGGAAGCCGTCCACGTGCATCTCCAGCAGCCAGTAGCGCAGGCTGTCCATGATCACTTGCAGGGCACGTGGGTGCATCATGTTGAGGGTGTTGCCGCAGCCCGTGTAGTCCATGTAATAACGGGGCTCATTCCCCACCAAGCGGTAGTACGCTGCGTTGTCGATGCCCCGAAAGCTCAGTGTGGGGCCCAGTTCGTTCCCCTCGGCCGTATGGTTGTAAACCACATCCAGAATGACTTCGATTCCTGCGCCGTGCAGCGCTTTGACCATGCTCTTGAACTCGGCGACCTGATCGCCAGGGCGGTCGCTTAGTGCGTATCCCGCGTGGGGGGCAAAGAAACCGACGGAGTTGTAGCCCCAATAGTTGGTCAGGTTCCGCTCGACCAGGTGCCGTTCCGGAACGAATTGATGAACCGGCAGCAATTCAACCGCCGTGATACCCAGATTCCGCAGGTGCTGGATGGCGGGTTCCGACGCGAGTCCCGCGTAAGTGCCGCGCAGTTCCCGGGGGATCCGTGGGTGCAGCTCGGTGAATCCCTTGGTGTGAACTTCGTAAATCAGCGTTTCGTGCCAGGGGATTCGTAAGGGTTTGTCGTCGTCCCAATCGAATTTGGTGTCGACCACGACGCACTTCGGCATAAACGGGGCGCTGTCGCGTTCGTCGTAACTCAGATCGGCATCTTCATCGCCGATTTGGTAGCCGAACAACTCATCGGTCCACTGTACATCCCCATCCAGCGATTTGGCGTAGGGATCGAGGAGCAGTTTGGTCGGATTGAAACGGTGGCCGGCCAAGGGCTCATAGGGACCATGGACCCGATAACCATAGCGTTGGCCCGGCCCCACTTGCGGAAGATAACCGTGCCAGCAGTGGTCGGTGACCTCGGGCAGGTCCACGCGACTCTCGTGTTTGCCTTCAAACAGGCAGAGTTCGACCCGTGTTGCATTCTCAGAGAAAAGCGCGAAGTTGGTGCCGGATCCATCCCAGGTTGCCCCGAGTGGATAAGGCTCCCCAGGTAATATTTCCACATCCGGCTCCTCATAAACTCGAGTGACCATCAGGAAGCTCTACACGCGCCGGGTTGCGCGTGATTCGGTTGTGAAGCCCGCAAGGGCAATCGCGTCCCGGCAAGGCGCAGAGGCTCAGTATGTTAATGCCGTTGTGTTGCGCGAACCCGGGTGGTAAATCCCGGATTTCCGAAAATTGCGTATTTCGATCCTGACCGCGAACCGTTGCCGCATCGCGTCGACGAGGAAAGATCGTAGCTGATCGTGGCGTTTGACCGCTGACCTCTAAAAAGCTTGCAGAATCTGGGCTACGAGTTGTTCAAGCCTCGCAAGAAGCTCGTGACGGACATGCGGCGTGGCGTCTGTATTCCACCGCCCATCGTTAAGGGGCCGCAGGCCGTCGCGAGAGTTTCCATCATAAGCAAGCTTGTCCGGAGCGTCGAGAGTATCTTGCTCCGTGTTTTACCGATGGGAGAGCCACGATAGAAAAGCGGTGGTCGGGTGACTTACGGCGGAAGCGAGATTGCAATACGCGGCGTTAGGCCGAATCATGCCAGGAGTTGTGCTAAAGCTACTGCTGCACAGATTAGAAGGGAGAGACGACATGCGGAACCGATTTCTGCCTATCACGCTGGCGGCGCTGACGGTCTTGGTCACGGCCTGCAGCGACAATGAGGCGCCTCCGAAGCAAGACCCGGAAGTCTTTGTCGTCCTCGCAAACGAGCAACCCTACCGACCACAGCAGAAGTTCAGTGCCCGGATCAAGTCGCGGAGCGATGTGAATATTACCGCTCAGGTGTCTGGCAAGTTGTTGGCGATTCATTTCAAGGAAGGGGATCAGATCGCCAAGGGGCATTTGATGTTCGAGATTGATCGGGCGCCCTATGAGGCTGCGCTTTCCCGTGCGCGTGCCGAGTTGTCCAAGGCGAAAGCCAATCAAAAAAGCGCCATCAACAACTATGAACGGGGCAGGGCCTTGGTTAAGGATAAGTACATTTCCCAAGCCGAATACGACAATCTCGAAGCACGCATGCTGGAATCGAAAGCAGCCACAAAGGCAGCCGAGGCCGCCTTGGAAAGCGCCCAGGTCGATCTGGACTACACGCGGATTTTTGCGCCACAAGACGGGCAAGTGGGTCGAGCGAACCCGTCGATTGGCGATGTCGTGAGCCCGCAGTACGGTGTCCTGACCACCCTGGTGGGACAAGACGATATGGAAGTTGTGTTCCAACTCCCTGAGAAGTTGCTCCTTGCGGCACGCGGAGATTCCGTTCCAACGGCGGAAGATATCGTGGTGAGTGTGATCATGCCCGACGGCTCCGAGTACCCGTACACCGGGACCATTAGTTATTTTTCCAATCGGGTGGATGCAACCACCGGAACAATGGAGGTCAGCGCCCGTTTGCCGAACCCGGATGATCTGCTGCGGCCCGGTATGTACGTCCAAGCGGTTGTGCGTCTTAAGGAGCCTTTGCAGGGTTTGATGATCCCGCAGGCAGCGTTACAAGTCGATCAGCGGGGTACCTACGTGTTGGCTGTCGACGACAATGATATGGTCACTCGTCTTAACGTCTCGTCCGGAGAACGTATCGGTGAAAATGTGCTGATCACCTCCGGTTTAAACGTGGCTACGCGGGTGATCGTCCGCGGGGTTCAGAAGGCCCGGCCCGGAATGAAGGTGGTGGCCTCAATGTATCAACCGGCCGCAGCGGCGCAGTCTGACGCCGAGGGCCCGATCGATGATTAGCAGAACGTTCATTGAACGCCCAAAATTTGCCATCGTTGTTGCGTTGGTTATTGCAATCAGCGGTTTGATTTCTTTACGGATCCTGCCGGTCTCCGAGTACCCGGAGATTGCCCCGCCTCAGGTTAAGGTGCAAGCACGCTGGCCAGGTGCCTCCGCCGCAGTGATGGAAGAAACCGTCGGGCAGGTCATCGAGGATGTGGTGAATGGAGTGGAAGGCATGGAGTACATGTCCTCCAATTCCGCCAACGACGGCAGCTATAACCTGACCATTACGTTCGGCGTGGGCGATGATCCCGATATGGCGTTGGTGCGCGTTCAGAACCGGGTCAAACTGGCGGAACCTTCGCTGCCCGTCGAAGTCCGGGCCCAGGGCCTGACCATCGATAAAATCTCCCCGGATATCCTGTTCACCGTAAGTCTCTATTCCCCCGATGGCAGTCTCGATGAGCTTTTCATCGCCAACTACAGCCTGATCAATATTCAAAATCGACTCAAGCGGATCCAAGGGGTTTCGGACGCCGTAGTGTTCAGTACCGCCGATTACTCGATGCGGTTATGGCTCGATCCACCGCGGATGACGGCTTTGGGCATCACGGTCGATGACATTGCCGGTGCGTTGAAGGAGCAGAATATCCAGGCCCCGGCGGGAAAGATCGGCGCGCCGCCGTACGATGGCAATCTCAGCACCGAATACACGCTCCAGCTAAGAGGTCGGCTTCAATCGACCGAGGAATTCGAGAACATTATTCTCCGCGTTTCCGAAGGCGGCGCAGTGGTGACGCTGAACGATGTGGCCCGCGTGGAACTGGGGCAGCTGGACTACAAAGTGTCCGGTAGTTACAAAAACCGGCCGGCCACGGTGATGGCAATCTATCTGCTGCCGGGAGCCAATGCACTCAAAACCGGAGATGCGGTCAAGCAGCATCTTGCCGAATTGGCCCAAACATTTCCGGCTGGTCTGGAATATGAAATCGGTTATGACACCACCCGCTATGTGGAGGTCTCGATAAGCCAAGTCACCACCTCGCTGATGCAGGCGGTCGGTTTGGTCATTCTGATCACGTTTATCTTCCTGGGAGACTGGCGTCCTACGCTGGTCCCTTCCATTGCCATTCCGGTGTCGCTCATCGGCACGTTCAGCGTCATGCTCTTGACCGGAATGACCGTGAACACCGTGACCCTATTCGGGCTGATTTTGGCGATTGGTGTCGTTGTCGATGACGCCATCCTGGTGGTGGAAAATACCGATCGCCATATGCGCGATGACCCGGCCATTACCACCAAAGAAGCTGTGGTCAGAACGATGGAAGAAGTCAGCGGGCCGATTATTGCCACAACCTTGGTATTGCTGGCGGTTTTCGTTCCAGTTGCCATGCTTCCGGGAATCACCGGAGTGATGTACAACCAGTTCGCCGTCACGATCTGCGTCGCGGTGGTGCTCTCGTCGGTATGCGCGCTCAGTCTCAGTCCGGCCGTGGCGAGTTTGGTGCTGCGCCGCAGTGACAAAGAGGCTGGCTGGTTCAGGCGTTTCAATGCGGGTTTTAGCCGCGTCACGAACGGCTATTCCAGGCTGGTAGGCACGCTGCTTGTCCGCCGTTCTCTGGCGGGTATTGTCTTTGTCGTGGTGATGGCAGGTTTGTTGTTGGAAACCCGTGCGATTCCTACCGGCTTTGTGCCGGTGGAAGATAAAGGCGTGCTGATGGTCAACGTGCAACTGCCCGACGCGGCATCCATTACCCGCACCCAGCAAGTGATGGCAAAGGTGCAAGGAATTGTCGAACAGGACCCGGCGGTGGAGTCGGCAACCTTCTTATCCGGTTATTCCATCCTCGCCGGTGCTGCTCAAAGTAACGGTGGGACGGGCTTTATCGTATTGAATCACTGGGATGATCGCGAAAGCTTTAGCGACCTTGCTTTCGCGGTGGCCGCACGTATCAACAACATTGCCTATCGCGAAATTCCGGAAGCACTGATACAGGCGTTTCCCCCACCTTCGATTCCCGGCATGGGTGTGGTGGGTGGATTGGAATTGGTGGTGGAGGATACCCAAGGACGAAGTCACGAAGAATTGGCCGGGGTAATTCAAACATTGGCCGCGGCTGCCAACCAGTCGCCACTGCTCAACGATGCGTTTACAACCTTTCGCGCCAATGTGCCGCAGTATTTCGTGAACGTCGATCGCGTTAAGGCCAAGACGCTTCAAGTGCCGCTCAGCAATGTGTTCTCCACTTTGGGAAGTCAGTTGGGGTCGTCCTACCTCAATGACTTTTCACTGTTCGGTCAGACCTTTCGTGTGATGATGCAAGCCGACCCTGCGTTTCGTTCCGATCTGCGGGACATCGACCAACTCTACGTACGTTCCAGCAACGGCAGCATGGTACCCCTGTCTACTTTGGTGACTGTCGAGCCGGTTCTCGGGGCGGACGTGGGAACCCGCTACAATCTGTTCCGCTCGGCTATTTTGCGCGCCAGTCCGGCAGCTGGAGTGGCCACTGGGGATGCCATGAAAGAGTTGGAGCGCATCGCCCGAGAAACCTTGCCAATGGGTTACCAGGTCGAGTGGACTGGCATGAGCTACCAAGAGGCCAAGGCCGGTAATCAGGCCATCATCGCCTTTGCACTCGCCCTCGTGTTTATCTACCTATTTTTGGTGGCACAGTATGAAAGTTGGTCGATGCCACTGGCCATCATTCTGGTCGCGCCCATTGCCGTTGCTGGCGCAATCGGGGGTCTGTTGGCCGTGGGATTGATTGGGATTCCGCAGTTAGGCGTGCTCGATTTGTTTGCTCAGGTGGGGCTGGTGCTGCTGATTGGATTGGCTGCAAAGAACGCCATTCTCATTGTGGAATTTGCCCGTGAGCGACGTGAACAGGGCGGATTGAGTATCGTGGAAGCCGCCTCCACGGCGGCACGACTCCGCTTCCGGGCCGTGTGTATGACGGCGTTGTCTTTCATTCTCGGAATCGTGCCATTGGTGTTGGCTTCTGGCGCCGGTATGTTCAGTCAGCTTTCGCTGGGGCACACGGTGATGTGGGGTATGTTGACCGTTCTACTCGTGGGGACGCCGCTGATTCCTGTTTTCTTCGCCACCATACAGTCGCTCCGGGAAAACGTGAAAGCGCGGCTGGGGTAGGGCAGGCCAGCCGTTTCAACTGCCTGGCCTCGCGCTACCCAAGCGAACCACATGCTGAGTTGCTGTTATCTCGGATGTTCGGGGTTCTGGTTAGTTCAAATTTTTTGTTATTTGCTTATATGCGCCGTCGTCGAGAAAATCGGAGTCTATTTTTACCAGCTTGCCGTCTTTTCCGCTGATGAAAAGGAATGTTTTTTCTTCGGTTTCGGAATAGTTGAATATGTAATTATCTGATTTCCAAACATTGGTCTGAGCGCCGCTAACGAATGTTTCGGACATGATCCGAAGCGTTTTCTCGTTGCAGCTTGAGTTTTCAATGGGTGAGAATAGTATATTGAAAAATTCGTTGACATGGCATCCGTAATCCAGGGATTTATCGTTGCTCATGTCAGTGAATGCGACATAATTTTTGCCTTTCTGTTCGCTGTATCGAAATATCAAAATATTCTCTTGTCCGCCTAGGTCGCCAATGACCCGAAAATCGCTTGGCAAAACAAAGGCTAAACCGGAGTATTTGAGATCAAAATACTTAGCGCCGAATACATTGAATACGTAAACAAGTAAAAAAACGAAAATTACGGAAGCGAGGAGCCTGCCCATTCTAAATCCCCATCAATGCCATCGAGATTTCTGTTTTATGTTTTGCGCTGATGGCAGCCTTGCAACTTTGGTAAATCGCCGTGTCACCGGAAAGTACTCTCTTGCCGATTTTTCTAAGCTCCTTCAGAACGTACTTCGCATTCACCACGCTGTACCTCGGACGGGGAAGTAAGTCCATTGGGTCTGAGCAAATATTCGCTTGTTCAAGCGCTTCATATGCCACCAAGGCTGCGGTTTCATTGACTGTATGAGGGCTTGTCAGACCTTCCCCCCAAAAGTAGTTAATTACCGCTGACACATATTCTCTGTCGTACAAGTCCATCTCATCTTCTCGTTTTTCTCACGATGGATAAACTATCAGGCGAGAGGCATATCATCTACCAATGTTGGCGTTCGGTTCCAACTGTTCTTCGCAATGACGTTATAAGGTGAGGCGGTATTCGTGCTAAACAAAGCGGCGCTTACCGCAAATGGTGGCTCGGCTAGATCGGGCGGAGTGGTGGAGCTGCGAGCGCAACCAAGCCGGATTCTTCGCCACCATACAGTCGCTCCGGGAAAACGTGAAAGCGCGGCTGGGGTAGGGCAGGCCAGCCGTTTCAACTGCCTGGCTTCAACTTAGGGTCACCGCAGGGGGTCTACGCGGACGAGTATCCCGAAGCGGGGGTTATCCAGATAGTGTATTTCGCCGGTTCGCAGTCGGCGCGTTTCCACCAGGGCATACTCTCGCCAGCGGGGGGTGTCGCTCAGCGGATTTTCGGGTGTGCCGCTTGTCGGGGCCGGTTCGGTGAGGGCAAGCTGGGTCTGAACATGGATGAAGCGGTTCACGTACACGGTCACGGTTCCGTCCAAGCGATAGGTGGCCGGTGCATCGGTGGCCAGGGTATCACCGGCGACGAAGATCGAAGCGTTGGTGGGGAGGTTGATGGGACGGCCATCGCTGATCCGTACGGCTCGGGCTTGGCTTTCGCCGAGGCCGGGTTGAACCCAGGCCAAGTGCATCACGGGTCGGTAGGCTTTTCCCCGGGCGATGGAGTCCGCATAGCGGGTGAGTTTGTGTTGGCTGGAAGGCAAAAGCGAAAAGGCCCCTCGCCCCGTTTGCTCTGACGCTGGGGTGATCGCGGCGCCCCAGTTGGCACGATCCAGCATGGGCGCCGGCCAATACTCATCCTGCAAGCCGGTTCTGTCCAGGTTTTCGAAGATCACCAACTCGACTTGGTAGTTCTGCCCGAACGCGCTCATCCACGGCGCCATGCCCATCAGCGTGACAGCGAAGACGTGGGCCCAATATCGACTCATCTTCATCGTATTGGCTTGCCGTGCTTGGGTAAACCATGCCATGGATCGGTCCTCTCAGTCGGCTGTGGTCGATTCGGTTTCGATGACCGGCATGGTCCCGGTTTCCAGGCCCTTCAGGACTTGGTCCACCCGCTCCACCCGCTCGGCCGGGGTTTCGGAAGGAATAAGGCAACGCAAGGTATCTTGTCCTTCCAGGCGGAAACGATCCGGTTGTTTTTGAATCAGATCGATGATGATTTCCGGCGCCACGGCGGGTTGCGGTTGGAACTGTATCCGTATCCCTTTCGGCCCGGCATCCAGTTTGCGAATGCCGAGTGTGTTCGCGCGTAACTTGGCTTGGGTGACTTCGAATAAATGTCGGGTGGGTTCGGGCAGCAGGCCGAAGCGGTCAATGAGTTCCACTTGCAGCTCACGCAGGCCATTCTCGTCCTCGGCGTTGGCGATACGCTTGTATAGGATCAGGCGCATGTCTACGTCTGGCACGAATGTGTCGGGCAACAAGGCGGGAATACCCAGATCCACCTCCGCGCCATGTTGCGGACCCTTCGTCAAGTCGGGTAGATCTCCCCGTTTCAGGGCTTTGACCGCCCGATCCAGCAGATCCTGATACAGCGAGAATCCCACCTCTTGAATATGGCCGCTTTGTTCTGCGCCCAGCAGTTCGCCGGCGCCGCGAATTTCCAAATCGTTGGTGGCGAGCGTAAATCCGCTGCCCAATTCGCCCAGCGATTCGATCGCTTCCAGGCGTTTGGCGGCATCGGGGGTGATGGCTTCGCGCGGCGGGGCTAGCAGATAAGCATAAGCCCGGTGATGAGAGCGCCCCACGCGCCCGCGGAGCTGGTGGAGCTGGGCCAGTCCCAGCCGGTCGGCCCGGTTGATGATGATCGTGTTGGCGGTGGGAATATCGATACCGCTCTCGATGATCGTGGAACACACCAGAATGTTCGCCCGGCGATGGTAGAAATCGAGCATGGTTTGTTCCAGCGCGCGCTCGGGCATTTGGCCGTGGGCCACCAGTACCCGCCCTTGGGGGACCAACTCCTCGATGCGGTGCGCCATGCGTTCGATGGTTTGCACTTCGTTGTGCAGAAAAAACACTTGCCCGCCGCGTTTGATCTCGCGCTGGCAGGCTTCCACGATCAGGGCATCGTCCCATTCGCTGACGAAGGTGCGCACCGCCGCCCGTTCGACCGGCGGCGTGGCGATAATGGACAAGTCGCGTAATCCCGCCATGCTCATGTTCAGGGTTCGGGGAATCGGGGTTGCTGTGAGGGTGAGTATATCCACCTCGGCCCGGAGATTTTTCAGTTTCTCCTTGTGCCGCACGCCGAACCGGTGTTCTTCGTCGATGACCACCAAGCCCAGGTTGTGGAAACGAATATCGCTGCCTAACAACTTGTGTGTGGCGATGACGACGTCCACCTGACCGGAAGCAAGTCCTTCCATCACGGCTTTTTGTTGTTTGCTTCCGTGCATGCGGGATAGGACATCCACTCGAATCGGCCAGTCGGCGAAGCGGTCTCGAAAGTTTTGGTGATGTTGTTGGGCCAACAGCGTAGTGGGCACGAGCACGGCCGCTTGTCGACCGGCATGGGCGGCCACGAAGGCGGCACGCATCGCCACCTCTGTTTTGCCGAAGCCCACATCGCCACAGACCACCCGATCCATGGGGTTGGGCGAGGTCAGATCCTGGATGACCGCTTCAATGGTTTGCAGCTGATCGGGCGTTTCTTCAAACGGAAACTGGGCCGCGAAGCTGCGGTAGGCTTCGGCATCCAGGGTGATGGGGTCCCGGCGGTTGGCGGCTCGGCGCGCTTGTACCTCCAGTAGCTCGGCAGCGACGTCGTAGGCCTTTTGTGCCGCTTTGCGTCGCGCCCGTTCCCATTGCTCGCTGCCCAGGCGATGCAGGGGGGCGTGTTCGGGGTCGGTGCCGGTGTAGCGGCTGATCAGATGCAGAGCCGATACCGGCACGTAAAGCTTGTCGCCACTGGCATATTCCAGGGCGAGAAACTCCGCTTCGTTGCCGCCTACCGTGAGTTTCTGTAATCCGAGATATCGCCCCACGCCGTGGTCCTCGTGCACCACCGGGCTGCCGACGCTGAGATCGGTCAGGTTGCGGATGATGCTGGCGGGGTCGCGGGCTGCTTTCGCGCGCCGGCGCTGACGGACACGCTCGCCGAAAAGCTGCGGCTCGGTGATGATAGAGGTGTCGGCAAGAAGCAGGCCGCGCTCCAGCGGCGCGATGGTGATGCCGAGGGGTTGGTCGTCTTGCAGGAAGGCCGCCCAGTCCCCGTAGCGCTTCGGTTTCAGTCGGTGTTCGGCCAGGGTATCCAAGAGGGCTTCCCGGCGCCCGGCCGACTCCGCCGCGAGCAGCACGCGGCCCGGGTAGGTGTCGATGAAGTCGGCCAGCTCCCTGGCCGGCGCAGAGGCCCGAGGATTCAACAGTAAAGACGGCGGGTCTTCTGAATCGAACGACGTGTGTTCGTGCGTCGGCGAATCCAGAGCCAGACGGACGCGCGGCAGGCGTTCTGTGCGCTGGCGAAAATATGCGCCGTCCAGAAAGACTTCATCCGGACGCAAAATGGGCCGTTCGACATTGTGGCGACGCTGCTCGTAGCGTTCGGTGATTTGCTGCCAGTTGGCGTCCAAAATGCCTTCGATATCGGGATCCAAGACCAGGGTGGTGTGCTCGGGCAGGTAGTCGAACACACTCGCGGTCTGCTCAAAAAACAGGGGTAGGTAGAATTCGATACCGCCCGGCGCGAGGCCGGCACTCACATCCCGATAAACCAAGCTGTTTTGTGGGTTGCCTTCGAAGCGGGCGCGATACCGTTGGCGGAACTGTTTGATGGCCGCTTCTTCCAACGGGAATTCGCGGGCTGGCAGCACCCGAACGCGGTTTACGGGATCCTCGGAGATTTGAGTTTCCGGATTGAAGGCTCGGATGGATTCCACTTCTTCATCGAACAGGTCGATTCGATAGGGTTGCATGGCGCCCATGGGGAAGACATCCAGCAACGAGCCGCGAATGGCGAAATCACCGTGTTCGACGACTTGCGAGTTGTGCGTGTAGCCGGCCGCCTCGAGCTGCCGGGCTAGCGCGTCCCGGTCGATTCGCTCGCCGACATCCACCACCAAGCTGTAACCGGTGACGTACTCGCACGGCGGTACGTACTGCATCAGTGTACCGATGGCGACCACCAGAATGCCCTGCCGAAGTTGGGGCAAGTGATAGAGCGTCTCCAGCCGCTCGGAGATGATGTCCGGGTGCGGCGAGAAAATATCAAACGGCAGTGTTTCCGGATCCGGCAGCCTGAGCACGGGAAAGGGGTGTTCGCTGGCGTAGAACTTGAGTTCGGTCTCGACCATTTCCGCCGTACGGGCATCGGCGGTGATGACGCAGAGTACGCCCTCGTGCTGGGAGGCGGCGCGAGCCAGGGCCAGAGAAGCGGCACTGCCGCGCAGCCCTGACCAGATCGCTTCCTCTCCGGCGCTTCCGGGGAGTTCGGGATGCTTTAGATTCGCCATGCGATGAATGGGTTCTCGTCGGTGCTATTAGGCTGAGTTTTCCGGTTGCCAAAGTGCTCGGCGTTTCTCGTAGGCCTCGCGGGCGATCTTGACGTCTTCCAGGAACAGCGGCAGTTCCTCCAGTCGCAGGGCCTGCGCGCCGTCCACCAAAGCGGTTGGTGGGTCGGGGTGGAAGTCCACCAGCACCATGTTGGCGCCGGCAACCACCCCCTGGGCGGTTGCATGAACCAGGTCCATGATGCGATCCGGGGCTTCTTGGCGAATACCCACGGAATGGGATGGGTCAATGCACACCGGCATCCGCGTGAGGCGTTTCACCACGGGGATATGGGCGAAATCCACCAAGTTGCGGTGGGGGTCTCCCATGTTGGTTTTCATGCCGCGCAGGCAGAAAATCACCCGCCGATTGCCCTCGCTGGCCAAATATTCGGCGGCGTTCAGCGATTCGTCCAGCGTAATTCCGAAGCCGCGTTTGATCAGAACCGGGAATTCCTGCTGGCGACCGGTGGTTTTGAGTAGCTCGAAGTTCTGCGTATTGCGAGTACCGATTTGCAGCATCACCCCGGTGGGCCGCCCGGTCTGTTCCAGGGCGGTGTGAATTTCGTCCACGTGGGCCTCGTGGGTGATCTCCATAGCGATCACCCGAATGCCGTATTTGCCCGCCAGCTCAAACACCCAGGGCAGGCATTTTGCGCCGTGACCCTGAAACGAGTAGGGGTTGGTCCGCGGCTTGTAGGCACCCATCCGGGTACAGACCTGACCGTTGTCCTTGAGCGCGCGCATCATTTGCTCGACGTGCTCGGGAGTGTCAACGGCGCACAGGCCCGCGAACACATGCAGGTTGTCCTGCCCGAAACGCACACCGTTGTATTCGAAGTCTGCCCGGCGATGTTCATCCCGGTGGCGTCCCAGAACCCGATAGGGCTCCGATACCCGCACGACCCGTTCCACGCATGGCAGCGCCAGCATCTCCTGGGTGTCGAGTCGCGCGGTTTCTCCGATCAGGTAGATTTCGGTGAGCACCTGCTGGGTGCCGGCTTCGCGATGAATCCGCCAATTGACATCCGTCAACTGGTTGAGCCGGGCGATCAGCTCTTGGTATGGCGCGTCGTCGGTATCGATGTCAGAAGCAAGAATCAAGATCATGGCGTGGTCTTACCTGGAAAGTGGGATGGCTACAAACGACGTTACTTAGTCTCGATAACGCCGGATCAGTTCGCCGTAGGCGTCGATGCGGCGGTCGCGGAAAAACGGCCAGATGCGGCGAACCGTTTCACTGCGAGCCAGATCAATTTCTGCCACGAGCGTCTCGGGCTGATCGGGGTTGGCCTCGGCGATCAATTCACCTTGTGGGCCGCAGACAAAACTGGTGCCCCAGAAGCGGATGCCCGGACTTTCGCCACTGGGGTCGGTCTCGGTGCCCACGCGATTGCAGGACAATACCGGAATGCCGTTGGCTACCGCATGCGCCCGTTGACTGATCATCCAGGCGTCACGCTGTCGGCTTCGCTCGGCGGCGGTGTCACGTTCGTCCCAGCCGATGGCGGTGGGGTAGATCAGTAAATCCGCACCGGCCAGCGCCATCAGCCTGGCCGCTTCCGGATACCATTGATCCCAGCACACCAGCACGCCCAGCTGGCCGATGCTGCATTCGATGGGCTGGA
The DNA here is from genome assembly GCA_034189865.1 of Pseudomonadota bacterium. Lineage (NCBI taxonomy): Bacteria > Pseudomonadati > Pseudomonadota > Pseudomonadota bacterium. Next base: position 23,655 of record JAXHTV010000030.1, read on the forward strand.
AACCCTGGTCGCCGGGCGTGAAATAGAATTTCTCGTAGTACCCCGGGTCGTCCGGTATGTGCATTTTTCGGTAGCTGCCGGCAAGCGTGCCATCGCGGTCCAATACCACGGCCGTGTTGTGGTAAATCCCCGCCGCGCGGCGCTCGAATAACGAGCCGATGATCACCACGTCGAGTTCTTGCGCCAGCCCCCCAAGCCATTGGGTGGATGGGCCCGGGATCGGTTCTGCGAGATCGAACACATCGGGGGCTTCGGTCTGACAAAAGTAGACACTGTTGTGCAGCTCCGGCAGTACGATCAACTCCGCCTTGGCGGCGGCGCTGCGGATCGCGGTTTCCAGCCGATTCTTGTTCTCGGCCATATGGGGACCACAGGAGATCTGTACCAGTGCTGCTTTGAGAACCGAAGACATGGCTGTCATCCGAAAGTTCGGTCTGAATGGGGGCCGTATTCTACCAGTGTTGGCTTGCTTCGACAGGTCAGGGCGTGATCGGATCAAACAGGCGAACGGCCGCGGGCAGTTGCATGGATATGCAATGCAAACTGCCGAACTGCCGTATCAGGGCCCGGCTGTCGATGGGTATGATGGTCCGCCCGGGAAAGACGGTGGCCAGCCGGTCCAGGGCGATGGCATCGGCGGGGTCGCTGTACGTGGGGACCAACACCGCGCCGTTGATGATGAGGAAGTTGGCGTAGCCCGCCGGCAAACGCGCTCCCTCGCGATCGTACTGCGGACGCGGCAGGGGGAGGGGAACCGTATGATACGGCTGCCCGTCCGGGCGCCGGAAGGCGGCGAACTCCGCTGCCATCGCCTGCAGCGGTTTGTAGTGCTCGTCGGATGGATCATCGCAACCTTGATAGACAATGGTCGCCGGATCGGCAAATCGCGCCAGGGTGTCGATGTGACCATCCGTATCGTCGCCGGCCAAGTCGCCTTGGGACAACCACAGTATCTTCTCGAAGCCCAAACAGTGCCGTAGTTCGAACTCGATTCGCGCCCGGTCCCAATCCGGATTTCGGCGGCCATCCAGCAAGCACGACTCGGTGGTCAGCAAAACACCCTGGCCATCCGATTCGATACTGCCGCCTTCCAGGACCCAGTCCAGGGTCTCAAACGGGATGTCGCCAAACACCCCTTGTTGGTGGACTCGCGCGGTGATGGCATTGTCTAGCGCGCTTTCGTATTTGCCGCCCCAGCCGTCGAACTGAAAATCAAGCAAGATCGCTTGCTCATCCCGGAGCACGGTGATGGGGCCGTGATCCCGAACCCAGCTATCGTTGCTCGGCGCCAATGCGGTATACAAGCGTGAGCGATCGGCATCCACCGAAGCGAAATGGGTTCGAACCGAACGCTGAACGTGCTCGTCGTGACAGACAACCAGAAGGTTTTGGTGGGCGAGAATGGCTTTGCCGATTTGGGCGAATGTTTGTTCCGTGGCCTGAAGTTGCGTTGCCCAGTCGGTGTTGGCGTGCGGCCACGTGAGGATAACGGCGGATTGACGTTCCCATTCCGCCGGGAGTCTGATGAACGGATCGGGCATATTCCCTTATGCGCTCCGGCACGGAGTGTGTTAGCGGTTGTGCGCCTTCCGTTTTAGCTGGTCGGGAATGACGCTGTGAATCACCAAATGGTGCTCGAAATATACCATGAACCCATCATATTCCCAGCGCGTGATGGGCGGATCACCCACGGCAGCGTAAGTTTTTTGCGGAATGCCGTAGTTGGATTGAACGTAAGACATGGACATGCCTCGGGTCGGCACGTTGCGGTCCAGCGCGACAGACTGGATCGCTGCATCGTGGACTCGCAATTCGTCGGCCCATGCCGGCATGATGATCAAGCCCAGCACCGTGGCTGCGGCGAAAATCAGCATCGGTCGTTTCATGGTGTCATCTCCCGTTGTGCTGCGCAGACTCCCTGTTGAATCTATTTAGCAAAATCGGCGGAAAACGCCAATTATTGAGCCTGGGATTGTTCGACCGGCATCAAGCCCAGGTCGCCAGCACCCCTCGTTTCGTGATTTAATCCGCCGCATCATGTTTCGTCCCTATGAAGTCTACATCGGGCTGCGTTACACCCGCGCGAAGCGAAGTAACCACTTTATCTCCTTCATTTCAATGACTTCCATGGCCGGCGTCGCGCTGGGCGTGACGGCGCTGATTGTCGTTCTGTCGGTGATGAACGGCTTCGAGGCGGAGCTGCGCGAACGCATTCTGGGCATGACTTCGCATATCAACGTCGCTCAGTACGATGGCCGCCTGGAGGGGTGGGAGGCCTTGCGTGACGAGCTGCTGCAGGAACCGGACATCTTGGGTGCCGCACCTTACGTGGAAGGTGAGGCGATGCTCCGTCGCGGGCGGGCATTGACCGGAGGGTTGCTCCGGGGTGTGCTGCCGGAACTGGAACCGACGGTATCCGAAGTCGATCAGCATATGATTGCAGGCCGCTTGTCGGATTTGGTTGCGGGTGGCTACGGTGTGGTCATGGGTAAAGCGTTGGCCGATGCCTTGGGGCTGACGGTGGGGGATAGCGTGGACATCATGATTCCCCAGGCCAGCGTCACGCCGGCCGGTCTTATTCCGCGGTTACGCCGGTTCGAAGTGGTCGGGCTGTTTGAGGTCGGCATGTATGAGTACGATCGATCGCAAGCGTTTATTCATCTGGATGACGCCGCGCGTCTTTATCGGCTGGATGGCAAGGTCAACGGTTTGCGCTTGCGGATCGACGATTTGTTTCGGGCGCCCACGGTCAGTCAGGCACTGACGTCCAAGGTCCCGCCAGGGATCTACCTCAGCGATTGGACCCGCCGGCACGCCAACTTTTTTCGCGCCATCCGGACCGAGAAAACTGTGATGTTCGTCATCCTGGCCCTGATTGTGGCCGTGGCGGCTTTTAATATCGTCTCCACGCTGGTGATGGTGGTGACTGACAAACAGGCGGACATCGCGGTGCTGCGGACCGTCGGGGCCACACCTTTGAGCGTCATGACCGTTTTCGTCGTTCAAGGAGCCTTGCTCGGCGTGATCGGCACCCTCTTGGGCGTGGTCGGTGGCGTGACGCTGGCCTTGAACGTGGAAACCTTGGTACCCACCTTGGAGAACCTGATTGGTTACCAATTCCTGCCGGCGGACGTGTACTACATTTCGGACCTGCCTTCGGAGTTGCAAATCGACGACGTCATCAGGATTTCCTTGATCGCGCTGGGACTGTCGTTTGTTTCCACCCTGTATCCCGCCTGGCGGGCCTCCCGAGTCGATCCTGCCGAGGCTTTGCGTTATGAGTAGCGCGACGTGTTCTCAGGCCGCAATGGGCGAAGCAGCCCTGGTTTGCCGGGGCGTGGTGCGGCGCTACGTTCAGGGCTCCGCAGTCGTACCGGTGTTATCGGGCGTGGATTTGCGCGTTGAGCGCGGAGAACAGGTTGCAATCCTGGGGGCTTCGGGGTCCGGCAAAAGCACCTTGCTGCATGTGCTGGGCGGTTTGGAGCAGGCCGATGCTGGCGAAATCTGGGTCGCCGGCCAAGCCATGCATCGGTTGGGCAGCACCGCTCGGGGTCGCTTACGCAATGCCCAGCTGGGTTTTATCTATCAATTCCATCATTTGCTTCCGGAATTCTCGGCGGAAGAGAACGTGGCCATGCCGTTGATTGTTCGGCGAGAGCGACCGAGTCGCGCCTTGCAGTTGGCTCGTGGACTGTTGGCCCGAGTGGGTCTGGAGCATCGTCTGAAGCACAAGCCGGCGCATTTATCCGGCGGCGAGCGGCAACGCACAGCGGTTGCCCGGGCGCTGGTAACCGCTCCCAGTTGCGTGCTGGCGGATGAGCCCACCGGCAATCTGGATCCGGCGACCGCCGACCAAGTCTACGATTTGATGCTCGAACTGAATCGGGATCTCAACACCAGTTTTGTGGTGGTAACCCACGATCTCAACCTCGCGGGACGTATGGACCGCATTGTCCGCTTGGAAGACGGCACGCTCCAAAGCGCGTAGCCGGTTCGTCACGTCATGGTCGGTATGCTACTGGCATTCGTTGCGGGCACCGGCTTTTTGCACCTTCAGTCCCAATTGCCCGGACCTTTCTGGCCGCTGGCGATGCTGCTTGCGGCCGCCGTCTTGCTGGTGGGCTTTCGCGCTCGCGCTGAGGTGTGGTGGGTCGCAGCGTTTGTCTTGGGTTTTTCCTGGGCGTGGTGGCACGCCATCGGGATTGTTGAGGCGCGTCTCCCGGAGCAATGGGCGGGCCAAGATGTTGTTTTGGTCGGCCGGATTGCCGATTTTCCGCAATCGAACGGGCCGGTTACCCGCTTGCTGGTCGAGGTCGAGGTGCCGGCCGAAGAGGCCAGTGCGTTAAGGCCGGGAGATCGAATCCGGGTCAACGACTATGGCGATGAACGCGAATATCGTGCAGGGGAGCGGTGGCGTTTCAAGCTCCGTCTCAAACGGCCGCGTGGGCTGGCCAACCCCGGGAGCTTCGATTACGAGGCGTGGCTGTTTCGGCAACGGGTGGTGGCCACGGGCTATGTGCGCGAGGATCCGTCGATCGAGCGTCTTTCGGCTGGGGGATCATTCGTTTGGTTGCGCGTGCGCGCTTGGCTGGCGGAGCGGATCGATACTGCAACGGGCCAAGACAGTGCTCATCTCGGCGTGATTCGGGCGCTGGCGCTGGGAGATCGAAGCCGGCTTTCAAGTGACCGCTGGTCGGTTTTCGCGGCCACCGGGACCAGTCACTTGATGGCTATATCCGGTTTGCACGTGGGGCTGCTCAGTGCCTGGGTGTTCTGGTTGGTTCGCTTGGTTTGGATGCGGATTCCCGCACGTGCCCAGCGCTGGCCGCCGGACCGGGTGGCCGCTCCTGCCGCCTTGTTGGCCGCGACGGTCTATGCGGCGTTGGCGGGATTTTCGGTTCCCACGCAACGTGCCCTGGTGATGTTGGCCGTCGTCCTGCTCATGATCTGGCGGCAGCGGGCGGTTTCGCCCTGGCGGGTGTTCTTGCTGGCCCTTGCGGCCGTGTTTGTTTTCGATCCGCTGGCCTGGTTGGCGCCCGGCGCGTGGTTGTCGTTCGCCGCGGTGGCTTTGATTCTCTATGGCAGCTGGGGGTATCGCCACGCCGGTGGTGCCGTGCGGTCGTTGCTGCGGATCCAATGGTTCATCGCCATCGGATTAGTACCAATGACACTCTGGTGGTTTCAGACCATCTCCTGGGTGGCGCCCGTGGTCAATCTCATCGCGGTGCCCGTCTTCAGTATCGCGGTGGTGCCTTTGGTGTTGGTGGGAACCGTCTTGGCCGCAATGGATCCGGCATGGGGCAGTGTGCCCTTGCATTGGGTCGAGGTGGGGCTGGAAGCCGTTTGGCCTTACTGGGTTCTGTTGGCAGATTCTTCGTTTGGCGTCTCGGATTGGCGCACACCGTCCTTGGGCGCTTTGGTGTTGCTGGTCGTCGGGGCCTTTTGGTTTTTGGCCCCACGGGGGCTACCCGGGCGCTGGGTGGGGCTTTGTTTAGCGGTCGCTGCGCTCGCGTGGCCCGTTCCGCGATTGGACGACGGCACAGTGGAGCTGACGCTGCTGGACGTGGGGCAAGGACTCAGTGCGATCGTGCGTACTCGGGATCATGTCCTGGTGTTCGATGCTGGTCCTCGCCATGCCAGTGGCTCCGATGCCGGCCGTTTGGTGGTGATTCCGTATTTGAAATC